>CAIQPA010000240.1 GCA_903873545.1 uncultured delta proteobacterium | reverse complement strand
GAGTAGTTCCGGCAGGTGTAGCAGCCGCACAGGCTGTCGGGCGGGCCACTGTCTTGCAGGTGGCGCGCATTCTTCATGTTCAACTTGCCGCCATGGGTGAACAGGCCGCCGTTGCGGGCGTTTCGCGTCGGCATGACGCAGTCGAACATGTCGACTCCCCGTCCGATGGCCTCGAGGATGTCCCGCGGCGTGCCAACCCCCATCAGATAGCGTGGCCGGTCGGCTGGCAGGTGGGGCGTCGTCGCCTCGATGACATCATACATCTCTGATGGCGCCTCTCCGACTGCCAGACCGCCGAGCGCAAACCCGGCAAAGTCTTCGCCGGCGAGAAGCTCGCAGTGCTCCTGGCGGAGCGCCAAATCGGTTCCGCCCTGGATGATCGCAAAGAGCGCCCCCCGCTGCTCCGCTGCGGCAACCCGTGACCGCATCGCCCAGGCGGCCGACCGACGCATCGCCCCACGCAGCACCTGGGTGGACGCGGGGAGGGCAGGGCACTGGTCGAGCTGCATGTGGATGTCAGAGCCGATGGCCTCTTGAATCTGCATCACACGCTCGGGTGTAAAGGTGTGCCGGCTGCCGTCAAGATGGCTGCTGAAGACCACGCCCTCGTCGCTGTACTTGCAGAGCCGGCTCAGACTGAAGAACTGGTAGCCCCCCGAGTCGGTGAGGATGGGGCGGTCCCAGCGCATGAACTGGTGGAGGTCGCCGTGCTGTTGCAGCACCTCGGTGCCGGGCCGCAGAAAGAGGTGGTAGGTGTTGCCGAGCAGAATCTGGACGCCGGCATCTTCGAGCTCGTGCGGCGTAAGGCCCTTGACCGTACCAACCGTACCGACCGGCATGAAGATGGGGGTCTGGATGGTCCCGCGGGCCAGCGTGATGGTGGCGGCCCGCGCCATGGTGGTACTGTCGCGGCCGTCGAGCGCGAAGCCCAGTTTGTTGCGCTCAATCGTCATGCAGGCTCGGCGCGGTTGGCGATGAACATGGCGTCGCCGTAGGAGAGAAATCGGTAGTTTCGCGCAAGCGCCAGCGCGTAGCCGCTGCGGACGAGTTCGTAGCCCGCAAAGGCTGAAACGAGTGCCAGCAGCGTCGAGCGCGGCTGGTGGAAGTTGGTCAGCAGGGCGTCGACCGCCGCAAACTTGTAGCCTGGCCGGATGAGAATGTCGGTACTCCCGTGAAGCGGTCCCCGCGAGGGGCCGAAGTGGGACTCCAGCGTCCGGACGACCGTTGTCCCCACCGCGACCACGCGACCGCCGCGGGCCCGCGTTTCGCCGATGGCATCCACGGTCGCCTCAGGCAGCTCGTAGCGCTCTGCATGCATGGTATGGTCCGAGAGCCGATCCGACTCGACGGGCCGAAAGGTGCCGATGCCAACATGGAGCCTGACCGCAGCCCTACGGACGCCGCCTTCCGCCAGCGAGGCAAGGAGCGCCTCATCAAAGTGAAGACCCGCTGTTGGCGCCGCAACCGCCCCATCATCTGCGGCAAAGGTGGTCTGGTAGTTGGCGCGGTCGTCGTCGTTTGTCTCGCGCTGCCCGCCGGCACGCCGGCCCGCTCGGATGTAGGGGGGCAGCGGAGGCAGCCCGAGTTCCGAGAAGAGGTCGAAGACGGGGCGCTCAAATCGGAGCGAAACGGCGCCATGTTCGGCCCTGCCCACGAGTGTGGCGGTGGAGCCCTCGTCCAGCAGCAGCGCCTCGCCGAGACGGACAGAGGCAGCACCCCGGAGCAGACAGAGCGCGTCGCCCGCCTCTGGGTCCCAACACCCCTCACGACCGAACCCGATGACCAGGGTCTCGAGCTGCGCGCCCGTCTGACGACGCAGTCGCAGTCGGCTCGGAATCACCCGGGTCTCATTGAAGACGAGCAGGTCGCCGGCCCGCAACTGTGCGGGGAAGGCCAGCATGTGGCTATCGAGCAGCGAGCCCTGGGCCGGGTCGAGCACAAGCATGCGCGAACTGCTGCGAGGGACCGCAGGGTGAAGCGCGATGGCCGAATCCGGCAGGGCGTAATCGTAGTGTTCAATGAGGTCGAGGTCGGGCATGCGGCGCGGCCATACCGCCCCCGCGCCAAGCCCTCAAGAATCGCCCGCCCGAAGTTTGACTTCGATCGCCGCCCGTTCCAGAAAGGGCTCGCTTCTTGCGCCCGCCGAAGGTCTGCCATGTCTGAACCCCTGGTCTCGATTCCCGCGCTTCTTCAACGCCCTGCGACCGCCGGCGCGGCACTCGGCGTGGCCGTGTTGCTCTCTGCCAGTATGCTCCTGAGCCAGACCCTACCGGGCCTCGTCGAGCCGGGTGCAGATGCTGTCTATCCGCCGGCTGGGGCGGCGCTGTCCGACCTGCGTCCACCACCGACACCCTTTGAGGTCGCCTCAACCATCACCGTGGCGCGGATGAAGATGCAGGCTGCCACAGACAAGAGCGTCGCATCCCTGCCGAAGATGCCGTGGACGGAGCGGGGCTTGGCCGATGTCGAAATCCGTCGCGACCAGATTCGCTACGACGAGAAGCGGGGCAAGTATGTTGCCTCGGTAGCGGGCGGCAGGCTCGCGGTCCTTTCGCTCGACCATCGCATTCAGCAGCACCTTGAGAAGGTGCTGGGGCAGTACAAGGAGCCGGGCGAGGCTGTCGTGGTCATCGAGCCGAAGACGGGCCGCGTGCTCGCGATGGTTGACGACAGCACCGGCACGCTGGTGGGCAGCGGACTGGCGAGCCGGGCGACCGCCTTCGCGGCGTCGACCTTCAAGGTGATCACGGGCGCGGCGCTGCTGGAGACCGGCAAAATCTCGGCCACGCAGGAGACCTGTTACGCAGGCGGGGGAAGCGGCTTCGGACGCGACTCGCTGACCTTCAACGCAACCCGCGACACCACCTGCCGGACGCTCACCGATGCCATGGCCCACTCCTCCAACATCGTCTTCGGTCGGTTGGCCCACGAGAACCTCACGCCTCAGGGGCTGGATGCGGTCGCCTCGAGCTTCGGCTTTGACCAGCCCATCCCCTTTGAGATGAAGGTGGACAAGTCGACGGCAGCCATCCCGCAGAACGACGTAGTCGAGTTTGCGCGGAGCGCTGCCGGCTTCCGACACACCCGCATGTCGCCGCTCCACGGTGCGATGATTCAGGCCGCCATCGCGAACGAGGGCATGATGATGGTGCCGTCGCTGGTCGACCGGATGGAGGATGGCGCAGGAAAGGAGGTCTACCGGCTTGAACCGAAAGTCTGGAAAACCCCTGTGTCTCCGGATGTTGCATCGAAGTTACTCGATACGACTTCAACAACCTGCACCACAGGTACAGCCCGCAACTACTTTGCAGGCAACGCCAAGTTCCCGCAGGCGGTTCGGGCCTGGGGCAAGACCGGGACCCTCTCGAACCGCAACGCCGACGGCACCGAACCCGACCCCTTCCTGACCTACTCGTGGTTCGTCGGTATCGGCGACCGCGACGGCGTCCGAATGGCTGTGGGGGCGCTGGTCGTCAACACGCCCACCTGGTGGATCAAGGGTAGCTTCCTCGGCTCGGAGGCCATCCGGGCAGCACTGCCTGCGCTCGATCAGGCTGGCCTCGAAATCGAGATGGCTCCGACGCCCGAAACCGCCTCAAGTCTTGACAGCGAGTAGTCACCGACTAGGAGACGGCGCTCCACTTGGCGAGGAGTCTCGCACCCGGCGGTGTAGCTCAGGTGGTCAGAGCAGACGGCTCATATCCGTCGTGTCGGGGGTTCAAGTCCCTCCACCGCCACTACCATCATGAATATCGAAGCCATTAGATCCGAGCTAAGCGCCATCGAGGGCAAGCTTGCGGGCGGCAACTACTACGAGGTTCTCGGCGTCGCGGAGAACTCGGACGAGGCTGCCATCAAGCGGGCCTTCTTCGGAATCGCGAAAAAGCTCCATGTCGACTCCTACGGCGGGGTTGACCTCGGGGACTTGCGTCAGCGTATGACCAAGGCCTTCGCCGAGGTATCGCGGATCCATAACGAGCTGGCCGACCCGAAGAGACGGGCTGAGTACAACGCCAAACGGGCGCTGGCGGCACGCGGGGTATCGACCGATATACGCGACTCCTTCGCTTCAGAAGAGGCCTCGCGCCAAGGCCGGAGGCTGCTGGAGCAGGGGCGGACAGAGGCTGCGCGCGAACGGCTGCGAGAGTCGGTCCGGCTTCAGGAGGGAAACCTCGAGGCGCGCGCCCACCTGCTGTTCGCCGAGTACACGCTGGCGATGGCGAAGGGCGGCGCGGTGGCCACGGGCGGGCTTATCCACGACCTTCAGGATTTGCTCGCGCAGGCTCCGAAGATGGGTTTCGGGCATCTCTACCTCGGCCACATTGCGCGGAACGAGGGGCGGACATCAGACGCCATCACAGCCTACCAGGCAGCGCTCGCCGCGACTCCGGCACTGGCCGAGGCAGCGTCGTCGTTGCGAGTGGTTCAGATGCGACAGTCGAAGGACCGCGCCGAAGGCGGCGGTGGCTTCTGGAAGAAGCTGTTCGGTCGCTAACCGGATTCGGCTGCCAGGGAAGCGGCGGGGCGGTGGTTGTGGGGTTGTTCGTCGGAGCGGAGTTTCGGCGTGCATCGGTAAGCAATGCGCATTGCTCGGCGGCAGCGGGGGGCATGTTCGGCGCAGGGGCTGCGTCAAGGTGTTGATAGGCGGATGTTTCTGGTCAGAAGCGCCCCACCCGCTACCCGCCTGAATGTCCGATAAGATGCATTATGTAAACTCAAGTATCAATCAACCCTTCTCCCGCCGCCGCCCGCATCGCTGAACCTAAAGGCTGCCGCAAACCAAGCCAACCGGCCTCTGCCTGCAACGTCACGCTGGCTCCTGCCCTGCAATCGGTTGCGGCGCGCGCGCATCAGCAGATTCGACAGAATCACTCACGCCCTATCACCGAAGAGAGGCAGCAGCAGAACCCCCAGCCACGCAGGCGGCTCACATCAGGCAAACGCGCCAAGCCTGTCTGCCCTGTGCCGAAGGGTTCGTTGCATCAACGCTACCCCACCTCTTGGGCCGCCGGCTGCCACACCGCTTCGCCCGTCTATCACCACCCGTCCCAAACCGACCACGTTGAACCGAAGCGAACGCGCCCCCGCTCAGCCCGCAGCCTTGCCCGCTCGAACCCGCTTGAGCAGCGCGAACATGCCAAACACCTCGGCGCGTCCACCCCGCGTAACGAACCAAGCCCCCGCCCATGTGCCTGCAAAACTGATACAGCCAGCGGTCAGTCGAAGGACCGGCTCCTGCCCGCCCAACGCGAATGCCACGCCGAAAGCCGCCAGGCCACCCGCCATCGACGTTACGAGACTCCGTGAAATCGTAGTGGCTACATCCGACGGTTTGATGGGGCTCTTGGCCAGACTGTAGGGCACCGCGAAGGCGCGCGCGGCGACGGCACCGGCAAGGCCCCCCCAGGCTACACCCATCGCGCCCCATCGACTTCCAATCAGATAACTAAGCAGCATCAATGAGGTACAGACCAGATTCGATACAAACTGTCGTCCTGTCTGTCCGAGCGCTGCGGAGGTCCAACCCGTTGCCGTACCCGTGTTGAGCACCAGCGCGCCGAGCCCGAGCACCCGCAGCAGCTCGCCGGCCTCGCCCCATTTGGGGCCGAGCAGCGTGAGCGTGATTTCGGGCCCGAGCGCGACCATGGCGACGAGCGGCGGGATCGTCACGAACATCACCGCCCGGTGCATGGCCATGAAGGCCTCACGAAACCGTGCGGGCTGTCCCTGCAGGCGCGAAAGCGCCGGAACCGCGACGGCTGAGATTGCCTGCGCCAGTTGTGGCGGCACAAGTGTGAACTGGTAGGCGCGCGTGTAGTGACCGAGCGGCCCCATCCCGACCAGCCGCCCCACGATGACGTTGTCGAGGTTCCGCGCCGCGTAGTTGAGGAAGTGGGCGCCGCCGGCCCCTGCGCTCTGCGTGAAGATGCTCTTCATCTCCGCTTTGCGGCCTATCCCTGTGGGGTGCCAGCCGGCGTTCCACCATGCGATGAGCGTCGAGACACTTGTCGCGATGAGCGCCTGTGCGATGAGCGCCTTCACGCCCCAGCCGGCGTAGGCCAGCGCAATCGCGACCGTGGCACCAATCGTGGCGCTGATGACCGTGTTGGCCCCCACAAGGTCGAGTTTCAGCTGGCGTTTGAGGAGGTTCAGCGGGACGATGCCGAGCCCTGCGATGAACATGGTGAGCCCGAGCCAGGGGGTGATGATGGTGAGGCGCGGCTCCCCAAAGAAGAGCGCGAGCGGCTCTCCGGTCAAGGCAATCGCTCCGCCCGTGAGCAGCGAAAGCAGCAGACTCCAGACG
>CAIQPA010000239.1 GCA_903873545.1 uncultured delta proteobacterium | reverse complement strand
GCTGCTCGTCATCGATGTCGGAAATACCAACACAGTGCTCGGCCTCTACGAGGGCGAGACGCTCATGGACCACTGGCGCGTCGCGACGGACCGCAACCGGACCAGCGACGAGTATGCCGTCATGATGCGGCAGCTCTTCGAACTCCGCGGCCGCAACATCGGAGACGTCACGGGCTGTATCCTCTCCTGCGTCGTTCCGCCCATGCAGCCCGTCATGATGGCCATGGTCGAGCGCTACTTCGACGTGAAGCCGCTCGTCGTTGGCCCCGGCATCAAGACCGGCATGCCCATCCTCTATGAAAACCCGCGCGAAGTAGGCGCAGACCGCATCGTGAACGCCGTGGCGGCCTTCGAGCGGACCGGCTGCGCCACCATCGTCGTGGACTTCGGCACGGCCACCACCTTCGATGCCGTCAGCACCGCAGGCGAGTACCTCGGCGGCGCCATCTGCCCGGGCATTATCATCTCGGCAGAGGCCCTCTTCGTGCGCGCTTCGAAGCTCCCGCGGGTGGAGATCGTCTCGCCCGGCAAGGTCATCGCCCGCAATACCATCGCAAGCATGCAGGCCGGCATCATCTACGGCTATGTGGGCCTGGTAGATGGCATGGCCGTGCGCATGAAGGCCGAATACGGCGCCCCCATGAAGGTGATCGCGACGGGCGGGCTCGGCGAGATCATCTCGGCCCACTCCACCGAGATCGAGGCCTACGACCGCGACCTTACGCTGCGCGGGCTGCAGATCCTCTACGAGCGGAACCTCAAGAGCAGCTAGTCGTAGGGGTTGACCGGCCCGTCAGGCTTCTCAGGCGAGGGCTTCTTCACAGGCTTCGGAGCAGCCACCCGCTGCTGAGCAGGTGCTGCCTCCTTCGAAGGGGCGTTTCGCTCCTCAGCCTTCGCGGCCGGCGCGGCATCGGTAGGCTCTGCGACGGGAGCCGCCGGCGGGGCAGCCTCAGGCGCTGCACCCGAGCCGGAACCTGAGCCTGAGCCTGAGCCGGCGAGTGCGGGAGCCGCGGGAGGGAGCGGAGCGGGCGGAGCAACGGCGGGCGTGGGGACGGCTGCAACGGGAGCCGCGGCCGGCGCGACAACGGCCGGCTCCTCTGCGGAGAAGAAGACAAGCGCGGCGATACCTGCCGCCAACACCCCGAGCGCCCCAATCACGATGGTCGCAAGCGGTGCCTTGCCATGCGTCGCCCGGTGCGATTCGGAGTGCATCGCGATGGATGGATTGGCAGGCATGCGACCGCTCGGCGCGTTGATACCGAGCCGGTCGAAGGTGTCGGGTGCGCTCTGGTCGCGATGCGTGTCTTCGGGGGATGCACCGGCTTCCAGGTGGCGCGTCGCATTCTCCGAAGGCGCCGGCCGACCGGAGGCCAGCCTCGCGTCGAGCGCATCGAGCTCGGCGCGCAGGTCCTTCACCGTCGCGGGGCGCTGCTCGGGCTTCTTCGCAAGGCAGCGCCGAACGATCTCCTCAAAGCCTGGGTCGATGGCCAGCGACGGATTTACCGAAGCGAAGGTCGGCACAGGCTCGTTGCAGTGCTTTACCAGCACGCCGATGGGGTCAGCTGCCTCAAAGGGCGCCTTGCCAGTGAGGCACTCAAACATGATCACGCCGAGCGCGTAGATGTCGGAGCGCTCATCGAGCTCCTTCGCCCGCGCCTGCTCTGGCGACATGTAGCGCGGCGTCCCGAAGATCATGCCGGCCTGCGTCAGCTTCTCGCTGCCGAACTTGGGGTCCTTGAGCTTGGCGACGCCGAAGTCGAGCACCTTCACAAAGTCTGCCTCGCCGCCGGCGCGGTTGAGGAAGATGTTGTCGGGCTTGAGGTCCCGGTGCACCAGACCCTTGCCGTGCGCCTCGGCGAGCGACGCGCAGACCTGACGCATCAGGCCGATCAGGCGCCGAGGCTCGATGGCCCGCTCGATGTTGAGTGCCCGCTCGAGCGAGATCCCATCGAGAAGCTCCATCACCATCCAGAGGAGCTTGCCCTCGTTGCCATGGTCGTAGACCCGGATAGTGTTAGGATGCGACAGGTTGCTAGCCGCCTTCGCCTCGACCTCAAATCGCCGCACCAGCGAGTCGTCGTGCACCAGCTCGGGCATCAGCGTTTTGATGGCGATGGAATGCTCGGTGCGAAGGTTCCGCCCGCGGTAGACCTTGCCCATGCCACCGACGCCGATGAGCGCATCAATCACATACTTGCCGTCGAACACCGTGCCGATGAGCGGATCGGCAGGCAGCTGTACAGCCGTCTCCACCGTCTCACTGATGGCGTCCAAGGCGCTCGTCTCTGCTCCAAACTGCTGGGTCTTCTGAGGATCGCTCACGCCGGCTCCGCGCAATCTGTCTGCTCCCGAGCTTGGCTCCAAGACGCCTACGCGCGCTACCGCAGCGCAGGTGGGGTGTCAAACAGGCCGCGTTCGATCTGATTGCCGCCGGATTGCATTCTCACTACCTGTCGGGCAACCAATCTGACCCATCTCAGGGTGTCCTCATGCGCTCCTTCTCGCTCCGCTACATCACCCTGCTGACCGTACTTACCGCGCTCGCCTCCGGCTGCGGGACTGAGGCGGCATCGCGCGGACGTGCAGGCTCCACCACCCCCGACCAAGTTGATGGCGACACGGGCATCAGCAGTGGCGACACAATCGACAACACGGGCGACACAACCGACAACACGGGCGACACAACCGCAACCGACATCGCCGTAGATACCGCAACCGACACCGCCGCAGACACCTCGGTAGGCTGCACCAACGACCTCGACTGCCGCGGGGGTGAACTCTGCAGCGGCGGACAGTGCCGCGAGGCCTGTGGTCCCGCCGACCCCTGCACCGGCGAGCTCTCCGTCTGCGACCCCGACGCCCGCATCTGCGTCGGCTGCGCGACCGCCGCCGACTGCAGCGGCGCCGAGAGTTGCGTCGACGGCGCCTGCCGCTTCGTCTGCGACCAGAACGCCGACTGCGAGCCCGGACAGCGCTGCGACCTCGCCTCGGGCAGCTGTGTTGCGGGCTGCGATGTCGACATCGACTGCCCAGGCGGCCAGCGCTGCCAGGCAGGCGCCTGCGTCGCCATCGTGCCCCAAATCTGCAGCCCCTTCGCCTCGGCCTGCGAAGGCAACAACCTCCTCATCTGCCGCGCCGATGGCTCCGCCTTCGACCGCAACCCCTGCCCGACCGGAACCGTCTGCTCCGCAAGCCCTGCGGGAGCCGCATGCGAGGCCCAGATCTGCGCGCCCGGCACCAGCTCCTGCTTCGACGGCCGCACCCTGGCGGTCTGCGCCGCCGATGGCCTCTCCGAAGATTTCGTCGCTTGCACGGACGGCGGCACCTGCGCAGCCGGTGTATGCCAAGCCGCAAGCATCTGCACCCCCAACGCCCTCCTCTGCGACGGCGGCGACGCCTACCGCTGCAACGCTACGGGAACTGCTACCTCACTCGTCGATAACTGCACTGCCACAGAGATCTGCACCGCCGGTGCCTGTGTCTCCACCGCGGGACGGTGCACGACCGGTCTCGACTGCCCCGCGCTGCCCACCAGCTGTGATGGCAATGTTCGGGTCAGCTTCCGCGCCGGTGGCGCCTGCGTCGGCGGCACCTGCGACTACAGCGCCGTTCAGCGCCGTACCAACTGCGAGTTCACAGGCCAGGTCTGTGACGACGCCACTGCCTCCTGCGTCGCGTCCGCCTGCCCGCTCACCGAGGCAGACTGCCCCTTTGATGCACCTCTCCTCGACGCCGTAGCCTGTACCTGCGTCGCCTGCTTCTCCAATGGCGACTGCAGCAGCGGCCAGAGCTGCACCGATGGCACCTGTGTGGGCGGCGGCGGCGGCGCTTCCGACTGCACCAACGACACCCAGTGCACCAACGCCGCCATCGCACTCGGCGGCACGGGCGAAGGCGCTGCCTGCGACCTCAACACCAACAGCTGCTTCACCCTTTCCACCTGCAATGGCGCAGCGGGCGGCACCGACATTTTCAATGCGGACTGCCCCAGCGGAACCACCTGCCAATCCAGCCTTCTCGGAGGCGGAAACACCTGTTCCGGCTGCACCTCTTCCTCGCAGTGCCGCACGGGCGAGAGCTGCTTCAACTGCCTCTTCTTCAACGGCTGCTACGACTCCGCCGGCCTAGGCGGCCTCGGTGGTCTCTGCACCGCGCTGCCCTGATCGGCTTGCCACACCCTCGGCTCACCATGCTCCGACGCCTCCCTCTCCTCTGCCTCGCCCTGCTCGCCGGCTGCTCCGACGACAAGGGCAGTGAAGCAGCACCAACCAACGACACCTCCTCCGACGGCAGCGCAAGCGGCGACACCTCCACAGAGGGAAGCGGGAGCGGCGAAGGCAGCGCCGCGGCGCCCCAACTCCCACCGCCCGGCCCGCTCGCCTTCGGTGCCCGCGGAAGCCTCACGGGCGTCGCAGGCCGCGGCTCCTTCGCCTTCGGCGCAGCGACCGCTGCCACACAGATTGAAGACCAGAACCCCGCCACCGACTGGTTCACCTGGACAGCCCCCGAAGGCTCCGGAGGGCTCGGCAAGGGCACCTTCATCGCCGATGCGGTGCGCGGCTACAGCAAGGCCAACGAAGACATCGCCCTCATCCAGGCGATGAACCTCGACGACTACCGCTTCAGCATGGAGTGGGCCCGCATCGAGCCCACCCGCGACACCATCTCCGAAGAGGCGCTCGTCCACTACGACCAGCTGCTCGACGGACTCCTCGCCGCCGACATCCGCCCCAACGTCACCATCCACCACTTCTCAGGCCCGGTCTGGGCGCACGACCCGCGCGATGCGGGCTGCGCGAACGGCCCCTCCGATGCCAACCTCTGCGGCTGGTCCAGCCCCGACGCCTCCGAACTCATCGCAGAGCTCGCTGAGCATGCCGGACTCCTCGCGCAGCGCTACGGCGGCAAGGTCGACAACTGGGCCACGATCAACGAGCCCTTCAACTACATCCTCGCCGCCTACGGCTTCGGCGTCTTCCCGCCCGGCCAGTCCTTCCTGCTCTCCGACTGGGACCGGCTCGTCGCCACCTACCGCAACTTCGCGGAGGCCCACGTCGCCATCTACAACGCCATCAAGGCCAACGACACCATCGACGCAGACGGCGACGGCATCGCCTCCTCCGTCGGCCTCACCCTCTCGGTCATCGCCTGGCAGCCCGCACGCAACAACAAGCCCAGTACCGACCCGGCCGACATCGCGGCCGCGGCCCGCATGGACTACGCCTACAACATCTTCTTCGCCAAGGCGGTCTACGAGGGCGGCTTCGACAGCGACCTCGACGGCACCTTCGACGAGCAGCTCCCCGAGTGGCAGGGCAAGCTCGATTGGCTCGGCCTGCAGTACTACTTCAGCGGCGGCGTCACCGCCCGCAGCCAGGCCATCCGGCAGCTCGGCCTCACCCCCTGCTACCCGCCCATCGACTTCGGCTCCTGCATCCGCCCGGAAGACAACACCCACTGGGTGCCCGAGATGCGCTACGCCTTCTGGGAGCCGGGCCTTTACGACCTCCTCGTCGCTGCCTCCCGACGCTGGCCCAACCTCCCGCTCCTCGTCTCCGAGTCGGGCCTCGCCACGCACGAAGGCCAGCGCCGTGCCGAGCATGTGACCCGCTCGCTCGAGCAGATCCACCGCGCCATCACCGACGGCGCAGACGTACGCG
>CAIQPA010000238.1 GCA_903873545.1 uncultured delta proteobacterium | reverse complement strand
TTGAGGGCCACGAAGACCACCGACCAGGACTGCAGCGCGAGCAGGCCCGGCGCGTCGGGATAGACCGCACCGAAGAGCAGCCAGCAGATGGGCACCGAAAGGACCGACATCGACAGCGCGATGACCAGGCCGAGCGTAAACATGGCGTCGTGCAGCTTCTGCGCCATGCGTCGGTAGGCCTCCAGGTCGGTCGCATGGAGCCGGAAGAGCAGCGGCGACACCACGCCCGTGACGATGACCGGCAGCACATAGGTCGACTCAACCAACCGCGTCGCCGCGGCATACTGACCGAGCTCGGACTGTGAGGCCATGTTGCCAAGCATCACCTGGTCAATCTTGAGGTAGATGGTCACCGCGATGCCGCTCACCAGCTCGGGCCACCCAAAGCGGAGCAGCTCGCGCGCCCGTCCGCCGTCGAAGCCCGTGGTTCGGCTCCGCGCCGCAGCCCACCACCACCGGGCCGAGACCAAGAGGCCCGCGAGCGCGGTCTCTGCGACCGCGACCCAGGCGAGCGCCACAACGCTTCCGTCCAGGAAGATAACCGCCAGCCGTGTGAGCGTGATGATGGCAAACGAGGCCAACCGGACGCGCGCCGCATCGCCGGTACGGAAGCGGGCCTGAAACCAGATGTTCGCGGTGGCGAGCGGGTTGGCGATGAGCTGAAAGCCGTAGACCCACGCTGCGAGCGCAGCCTCGTTGGAGGGCGGCTGGACCAGCCGGATCGTCGCCCAGAAGGCCAGCGCCATCACCAGCGCGCCGACCACCTTGAGCGTCAGCGCGGTCCCCATCACCCGCCCCTCCTCCTCGGGTCGTTCCGAGATGAGCCGCACGGCAACAAGGTCCATCCCCATGTTGGCGGCGATAGCGAAGAGCGACAGCATCGCGCCGCCCCAACTCAGCGCGCCCAGATTGTCCGGTCCGAGGTGGCGCGCCACGAGGGCCGCCATCAGGACTGAGACAACGCTTACAACCGCCCGCTCGATGAACTGGTGGCCGATTCCCTCTGCGATTCGACCCGGTCGCGGTCCGTTGTTGGCCTGCGGCTCCAATTTCCGTTCCTTCGCATCGCGTGGTCGGCTAACCTGCGGGTGAGCCGTGCGCTCTTCTCCCCAAATGCCCTGCCCGTCAAGGGGCGGCTCTCACCTGCGGCCAGCACCATGGATGCATCAAGCAACGCTCTCCCCTCCGCAGCCGACCTCAAAGCACAGTTTGAGCGTGACGGCTTTGTCATCTTGCGTGGCGCCCTCACCCCGGAGGAGACGGCCCGCGGGCGGGCCGCCTTCGAGGCCATGGCGCCGCACATCGACAAGAACCCCAAAGACCTGCTCTCCAACTACTACCTGCCCCACCGGCCCGACCAGGGCGTGCTCTACGACCTCTACCAGCGCAGCCCCGCCTTCGCCGCGCTGGCCCGCACGCCGGCCATCGTGGATGGCATCGCGGCCATCTATGGGCCCAACTTTTATCTCTACGAAAACAGCCTCGTCTATAAGCCGGCGGGCCGCTCCAACGCTGTGCACTGGCACCAGGATTTCATGGATCGCCCCGACGAGCCCGTGAAGGTCGTCGCCTGGATGGCGCTCGATGACGTCACCGAGGCCAACGGCTGCATGTATGGCGTGCCCGGGAGCCACAAGCTGGGCTTCCTCAAGTCGGAGAGGGTCGCCGGCGAGACCCACCACACCCGCCTCGTCCTCGACGGCGTCGACCTCTCAGCCGCCATTCCCCTCGAGATGAAGTCGGGCGACGTCCTGCTCTTTCACCAGCTCCTGGTGCACTCCTCGCGCGAGATTGCCCTGGTCACCAACCGGCGCGCCTACCGCGTCTCCTACCAGAGCATGGATGTCTCCTACACGCCGCGCGGGACCCCGATCGTCATCTCGCTCCGCGACCCCGCGGTGCTCGATCGCCCCTTCGCCGATGCCCACCCCGAGATCTCCTTCCGCGGCAGGCTCCGGCGATTCGGCCACAAGGTGGTCGACCGGCTGCTTTGAGCCAAGAAGCGACGCCCAGCGAGGGGACCGGTAAGCCCCTCTTCTTTGGCGGGCTTACGGAGCTCCGCGCGGTCGCCGCAGCAGCCGTCGTCGTTACGCACGCAGAGTACCTGCGTGCCTCCTGGGGCCTGCAATCGGGCCACGCCTTTGCCCCGGTCGCCAACCTCGGCACCCACGGCGTCACCCTCTTCTTCTGCCTCAGCGGCTTCCTCATCACCTCGCTGCTGAGCGTCGAGCAGGCGCGGACGGGTCGCATCGATATCCGCCGCTTTTACCTTCGCCGCGCACTCCGAATCTGGCCACTCTACTTCCTCACCCTCGCCCTCGGCCTCGTCGTGGCGCCCGTACTGCTGCCCAACCTCGGGTTTCGTGACGCGGGCGAGCTCCTGCACACCCACTACCCTTGGCTGCTCGCCTTCATGCTGCCCAACCTCGCCATCGTTCGGTACGGCAGCCTGCTCGGCCTGAGCGTGCTCTGGTCAGTGGGTGTCGAAGAGCAGTTTTATGCGGTCTGGCCGTGGGTCGTTCGCCGCTTCCATCGCATCCTCGCAAGGCTCTTGGCGGCGGTGCTGCTTCTGGCCCCGATCGTCCGCTGCTGCCTCGCTGCCATCCTCCCGCCCGAGGCGGAGAGCGGCTCCATGCGACCGATGCTCGCGCTTGCCCGGCTCTTCCCCGTCGAAAG
>CAIQPA010000237.1 GCA_903873545.1 uncultured delta proteobacterium | reverse complement strand
GATCAGGTGCGGCTGCTGCGCCGCTTCACCAAGTCTGTCGTCCTCTTCTTTGATGGCGACAAGGCGGGCCGCGCCGCCGCCCGCAAATCGCTCGATATCCTGCTCGAGGCCGACTTCCCCGAGATCCTCTTCGCCCAGCTCCCCGACGGCGCTGACCCCGACGACATCGCTCGACGAGGCGGTGCCGAGGCTGTGCAGGCGCTCGTTCAGCAGGCAAAGCCGCTGCTCGACCTGCTCATCGAGGAGCTCATCCTGCCGGCAACCGGGAGCGCCAGCCCCAGTGCCAAGGCGGCCGCTGTGTCGGAGCTGGCGCCGCTCATGGCCAAGATCAAGGACACGACGCTGCTCGAGGCCTGGATCCAGGAGATCTCCCGCCGCACAGGCCTAAGCCCCGGCGAGCTCGCCCGTCGCTTCCGGCCAGGTGCGACCGCGACGGGATACGGTTCAGCGCCGGCGGCGCGCCCCGCAGCACGCCCACAGTTCGTGCCGCCACCAGCGGTAAACGAGGCCGGTTCGACGCCGTTCGACGATGCCCCCTTCGGTGATGCCCCCTTCGACGATGGCCCGCTGCCGGCCGGTCCCGAAGCAGAGGTGGCGCTCACGCCGCTGAGCCCCATGGAGACCGAGCTGATCGTTCTGTTACACCGGCGCGCGGCGCTCCTGCTGCCCTTCATGCACACCCGGACTGACCTCTGCATGCAGCAGCGCGAGGTGGCTGAGTGGGCCCGCGCGGTTGCCGCGGCCCACCAGGAGAATGGACCCTCGCTAAGCCGCGCCTTCGAGATGCTCGAAGAGGGGCCGCTGAAGAGCGTCATCGGGCGCGCCCTCATGCTCGCCGGGCCGCTCTACGAAGAGAAGATTCAGACCGCCTTCCACGCCGTGTCGCTGAAGATCCGGCGGGCCTGGGTTGTGACAACGCGGGCGCGCCTGCTCGACGAACTCCAGGCCGCCAGCAAGCGGGGCGACGATGACGGAGCCTTCGTGCTCCTCAACCAGCTCCAGCGGCTCAATGAGTTCGAGCGGGATGCGCGGTAGACAAAGGAGCGGACAGGAGGCAACGCAGTTCGCAAAAGATTGAATTGCGTGCGGTTTGCGGTATGCGCCTCCCGCGGTCGTAGCCACGACCTCCGGTCCTCTCTCGACGCGCTCCGACGCGAAAAACCATGTCTGATCAACCCCACGACCCGAACGCCACCGAAGCCACCGGACTCTACGACAAGCTGACCGTCGGGAGCACGCTGGGTGGCTACACGCTGTTGGAGCAGCTCTCCTTTGAGGGGCTCGAGCAGGTCTGGCGGGCGAAGGAGTCCAACGCGACCGCTGCCGATCGCCCGCTTCGGCTGACGATTGTGCATGCGGCAGCCCATGGCTCCCACGAGGCACTCGCCTCCTTCCGCGCCCGCGCCACCGCGCTCGCTCGTCTGCGCAACCACTATGTCGATCGCTCGTTCGAACCCCAGCTCGTCTCCGGCATGGATGTTGTGGTCTCGAACGCCAGCACCGGCGTATCGCTCGAGCACTGGCTCTCGGAGCATGTCGAGCTGATGCCGGTCGAGCGGAGCCGCGACCTCTTTCTGCAGCTCTGCGACGCGCTCGCCGCCGCCGCCGAACTGCCGGCACCCTACGGCCCGCTCGAGCACCGTCGGCTCCGGCCCGAACACCTCCTGATCGTCGAGGCAGGCGGCCAGCCCGAGCTCCGCGTCTGCAGCTTCGGCCTTGCCGCCGACACGGCCGGCATCGCTTGGCGCCCCGAAGACCACGCAACCGATGCCGAGGCCTACCTGGCGCCAGAGCAGACAGCAGGCATCCCCGTCGCGGTCACGCAGCAGACCGTCATCTTCAGCCTCGCCGTCATCGCCATCGAGCTCCTCACCCTCCGCATGCGTCCGGCGCTCGGCCGCTGCTGGTGGGAGCTCTCCACCGACAGCGACGACACCACGGTGGCCGCACTCGCCGAACTCCGCTCGGTCGTCCCGCTCCCCGTGCTGAAGGTGCTGTCGGGCGCCATGCTCCGTGCCCCCGAAGCCCGCTACGACTCCATCCGCACCTTCGCCGCCGCCTTCGACCAGGCCTGGCCGGAGCCCCGCCTCCCCCGCCTCCAGCAGGCCCAGGCCGACGCAACCGCCGCCGCCCGCGCAACCGCCCGCCCCAAGCCGCCGGCACCGGCGAAGCAGGCCCCCGCACCCGCGCGATCCAACCGTGTCGCCGGTGCCGTCGGAGCCCTCGTACTGGTCGCCGCGGCCGCCTTCTTTGCGCTCCGTCCCACCGATGAACCCGCGGCGACGCCAGGCGAGGGCTCCGCCGTTGCTGCGGCCGCGCCCACCGGCGATAAGCCCACCCCACCACCTGTCGCGGCCGCAGCCGGCGGCTCTGGGGCGGTGGTGGCTGCGGGCTCGGGAAGCGGCGCGGCGGGCGCAGCACCCGAAGGCTCCGCTGCGGCACCCGTCGCCGCGCCGCTGCTACCCATGGTCAACCGGCAGCTCGGGCAGCCCTGCGAACAGTCCACGCAGTGCGCCTCCAGCCTCTGCTCCAACAAGCACTGTGCGCCCGAGGGGTTCGCCTACATCCCTGCCGGCTCCTTCACCCGCGGCACACCCACCTCAGAGCTGGGCCACAAGAGCAACGAGTGGCAGGCTGAGGTGGTCATCGAGAGCCCCTTCTTCCTCCAGATGGCGGAGGTCTCGCAGCGGGACTGGAAGGCCGTCATGGAGAGCAACCCCTCCACCTTCGCAGCCTGTGGCGATGGCTGCCCAGTAGACAGCCTCTCCTGGTGGGAGGGCGCAGCCTACCTCAACGCGCGATCGGCAAAGGAGCAGCTCACGGCCTGCTACCAGCTCTACGACTGCACCGGCGACGCCAAGCAGGCAGGCATCAAGCCCTTCGCCTGCCAGAGCGCCACCCTCAAGGAGGACTGCACCGGCTACCGCTACCCGACGGAGGTGGAGTGGGAGTATGCCGCAAGGGCCGGCACGACGAGTGCCACCTACCGGGGCAACATCCGTCTCGATTCTACCCGCGGCTTTGTCTGCGGCCCGGAATCGGCGCTCGATGGCATCGCCGTTTGGTACTGCGGCGCCGAGGTTCGCTTCGAGAGCGGCGTCTCGGGCGCGGGCCACCAGGGGCCGGCCAACATTGGGCCGGGGCGGGCGCGCACCCGAACCCCCAACCCCTGGGGCCTCTACGACATGCTCGGCAATGTCTCGGAGTGGACCGACTCAGCCTACATCAACAGCCCCTCGGAACCTTTGCCGAAGACGGCGGGGTCGGTGGAGAGCCGCGTGGTCCGCGGAGGCAGCTGGAACGACCCGCCGCTGGCGCTTCGGGCGGGGGCCCGAGCCCAGATCGAGGCCACGGCGAGATCCCCGCAGCGAGGGTTCCGTCCTGCCAGAAGACTGACGATACCCGCCACGGCAAAAAACGATCGGCCCCATTGACCGTCCAAGATCGCCCCTCTACACCGCCGCTCGCAGAACAAAAACTGCAGACTTGAGGGCGTTTCGGTCTGGCAAGGAGCGACATGGCGGTCCCGGTAAATCGCAAGGAGATCGAGCAGATCATCCTCGCTGGGAGAGAGCGGGGCTTCGTTACCTGGGACCAACTCAACGAGGCCTTCCCTGCCGGCGCCGTCGATACGGAAGAGATGGATGATGTGCTCATCCTGCTGGAACAGCTGTCCATCGCGGTAGGCGACGGACCGCACGAGAGCCGGTCGAAGCGGACGGCGCCCAAGGGCCCCCTCTTCAACACCTCGGCGCGGCCCATGGATGTGCGCGCGCCCTCGGAGACAGGCGGCTCGCCGGTCGAGGGCAACGACGAGAACGACGACGAGCCGGTCGAGATCGCCGGCATGCGCGGCGGCGACCGGGGTTCGACAGCCAGCAAGGATGAGGAGGTCGACATCGACTCCTTCGCCCGCGGCAGCGACCCCGTCCGGATGTATCTGCGCAAGATGAGCACGGTTCCGCTGCTGACCCGAGAGGGCGAGGTGGTGCTGGCCAAGCGCATCGAAGAGGGCGAGGAGATGGTCATTGCGGCCATCATGAGTTCGCCGATCGGCGTTCGGGAAGTGGCCAGCATCGGCGACCACATCAAGCGCGGCCGTCTGAAGTACAAGGATGTCTACCGCGAGCCCACCTTCGTGGAGGGTGTCGAGCCGCCCTCCTACGAGCAGGTGCATGCGGAGTCGGTTGGCCACATCGAGGATGTGCGCCGGCTTGAGCTCGAGCTCCGTCGCGTCAGCCGCGAGCTCCGCACGGGCCAGCATGAGCCGCGGCGCAAGCAGCAGCTCCGCGACCAGGTACGGGCCCACAAGTCGCGCATCTACGATGCAATGCAGCGCGTGCGGCTCCACCCGCGCCAGCTCGAGCGCATCATCGAGCGCATCCGCAAGTCGATGCACCGGGTCGAGACGGCGGGGCGAGAGCTGCAGCAGGCGGAGCGCTCCTGTCGGCTCACCTACAAGCAGGTCCGCGAACTGGCAGAGACGCTCCGGCGCACGCCCAACAAGGGGCTACGCCAGCTCGATACGGTCAAGCTGACCCGCGAGCGGCTGCTCGCCGTCGAAGAGAAGATGATCGCCTCCAAGCGGCAGCTGCGGGCGGTGGAGGTCGAATACGGTCTCAACCTCGACAGCCTCTACATCACCTGGCAGGCCATCTCGGTGGGCCAGCGCAACGCAGAGAAGGCCAAGAGCGACCTGGTCGAGGCCAACCTCCGGCTCGTCGTCTCGATCGCCAAGAAGTACACCAACCGCGGGCTGCAGTTCCTCGACCTGATTCAGGAGGGCAACATTGGCCTGATGAAGGCGGTCGACAAGTTCGAGTACCGGCGCGGCTACAAGTTCTCCACCTACGCCACCTGGTGGATCCGTCAGGCCATCACCCGCGCGATCGCCGACCAGGCCCGGACCATCCGGATCCCGGTCCACATGATCGAGACGATCAACAAGCTCATCCGCACGGAGCGCCAGCTCACGCAGGAGCTTTCGCGTCCGCCCTCGCCGGAGGAGATCGCGCTCAAGATGGATCTGTCGGTCGACAAGGTCCGCAAGGTGCTCCGCATCGCCAAAGAGCCCATCAGCCTCGAGACGCCGATTGGCGAGGAAGAGGATTCGCTGCTGGGCGACTTTATCGAAGACAAGAACGCGATCTCGCCGGCCGAGGCCACGGTCAACAAGAACCTCGACGCGACGACGCGCAAGGTACTGTCGACGCTCACGCCGCGCGAAGAGAAGGTGCTGCGCATGCGCTTTGGCATCGGCGAGCGCTCCGACCACACGCTGGAAGAGGTCGGGCAAGACTTTGATGTCACGCGTGAGCGCATCCGGCAGATTGAGGCCAAGGCGCTGCGCAAGCTCCGCCACCCCACCCGTGCGAAACTGCTCAAGCCCTTTGTGGATGAATGACCCTTATCTTGCGCGTATTCTTTGATTTTGACGCACGAGTCGTTTAGCAGTGCGGCCCTCTGGCAGCTGCCGACATTCGGGCCCATAGCTCAGTGGTCAGAGCTGGCGGCTCATAACCGCTTGGTCCCTGGTTCGAACCCAGGTGGGCCTACTCGTTTCGAAACCTTACCCCCAGTTCTCTTGGTCCTCTCCCTCTTCGCGGCTCTGAGCCACCCCTACGACGCCTACTCGGCGCTCCGCAGCGGCTCGCCCAACCAGAGGACCTCTCCAGAACAGCGCTGCAACCGCGGCGCGGGCCCCCGTTTTGTCTTCTCCTTGCTCCTTCTTCGTGCCGTCCGATCCTAGAGGTGTGCCTTGCAAAAAGAGTTGATGCTCCTCCGCCAGCTCCAAGAGTTCGATCTTCAAATTCAGGCCATTAACAGCCGCGCTGAAGAGATGCGTGAAGACCTCGAGGAGCTCAACCAGCTCCACGATGGCCTGAACGACTCCCTGCTGACGCAGAAGAAGCAGCTCTTTGATACCCGCACGATGATGAAGGAAAAGGAGGATCTGCTCGCGAACAACGAAGAGCGGCACAACCTCTCCAAGTCGCGCCTCAACCAGGTCTCCAACACCCGCGAGTACAATGCGCTCGAGAAGGAGATGGAGACCATCCGCAAGATGAATGGCCTGCTCGAAGAGGAGCGCGAGTCGCTCCGCGAGGCCATCGAAGGCTCCGAGTCGGACGTCGCCGACAAGCAGGGCAAGGTCGCCCACCTCAAGTCGCAGATCGACGAGGCCCTCTCCATCATGGAGCACGAGGCTGCGACCGCCGGCGCCAAGACCGACAAGCTCTCGGCTGAGCGGCTCACGGTTCGCAACCAGATCGAGAAGACCCTGGTTCGCCGCTACGAGTTCATCGCCGGCCGCCGCCCGGGCAAGGCTGTCGTTGCTGCCCACCAGGGCATGTGCACCGGCTGCAACATGATGCTGCCCCCGCAGCTCTACAACGAGCTCCAGCTCGACCTGAAGATCCTGCAGTGCACCACCTGCCAGCGCATTCTCTTTTACGAGTCCGAGGAGGACCGAGCCCGCAACAACGCGGGCTAGTGCCTCCCCGCCCGATTGGGATGGGTGCGTGACCGCTGGCCACAAGCTGGAGGAAAGTCCGGGCTCCACAGGGTAGGATGGTCGCTAACGGCGACCGAGGGTAACCTCAGGGAAAGTGCAACAGAAAACAGACCGCCGCTCGGCTCTCCGCAAGGGGGGTAGCGGTAAGGGTGAAAAGGTGGGGTAAGAGCCCACCGGCCGATGGGTGACCAAAGGCGCACGGTAAACCCCATCCGGAGCAAGATCAGATAGAGACCAATCAGGGAAACCTGGACGGGCGTCCCGCTCGGTGGTCTCGGGTTGATCGCACGAGACCATGAGCAATCATGGCCCTAGAAGAATGGTCACGACCCGCTCACGCGGGAACAGAACCCGGCTTACATCCCATCCCAATCGGGCACCCTCGTTTCTCATGCCCCACGACGAAGCACAGGCCATTCAGGAGCTGCTCAGCAGCTACGCCGGGCTCTTCGGCTTCTTCGAGGCTGAAGGAGAGGAGCTTGTCATCGTCGGAGGCGCGGTACGAGACCTCGTCGCCGCGGCTGCGCTTCCAGCCAAACTCGACGTCGACTTCGCCACCTCGGCGCTGCCCGAGAAGACCATCGACATCCTGAAGAAGCGCAAGCTCCGCTTCTTCACCACGGGCATCCGCTTCGGCACCATCTCCACCATCCACGCCGCTTCGGGCCGGATGCTCGAGCTGACCACCTACCGGCCCGACGAGAGCTACACCGTGGGCAGCCGCAAGCCTGAGGTCACCTTCGGCACCTCGCTCGAGGCCGACCTCATCCGCCGCGACCTCTCGATCAACGCGATGGCACTGCGCAGCGACGGCACGATCGTCGACCTCTTCGGCGGCCGCGAGGCCATCGCCGCGCGCAAGCTCGAGGTGCCGGGCGGTGGGCTCGAGCGCACCCGCATCATCCTCCGCGACGACCCGCTCCGCATCCTCCGCATTGCCCGCTTTGCGGCCCGTCTCGACTACCGCGCCACCGAAGAGACCACCACGGCGGCGACCGAGTGCGCGCCTTGGCTCCAGACCATCTCGCACGAGCGCTGGAAGGCCGAGCTCGACAAGCTGCTCGTTGCGCCCCACCCGGCTGCCGGGCTGCGCTGGCTGCAGGAGACCGGCGCGCTACGCGAGGTGCTGCCCGAGGCGCTGCCGCTGCTGGAGAGCGACGGCTTTGACCGCTGGTGCGAGGCGCTGCAGCAGCTCCCGACCGAGCCCCACCACCTGCGCTGGAGCTGGCTCCTGCTCAGTGCGGCGATTGCGGGCGGAGCAGTTGCGGACGCAACCAGCTGGCCCGACGCGGCGGTGCGTCAGCAGACGGTGGCGCTGCTCGCAGACCGGCTCAAGTGGAGCAACGAGGAGCGGCTCGTGGTGAGCGAGCTCATCGCCCTTCCCTTCGGTCCTGCGCAGCTGGAGGGCCTCTCGGAGCTCGAGCTTCGGCGCTGGGTTGCCCGCACCGAGCCGCGGGTTATCGACCAGTGCGCCCTGCTCACAGCGCTCGCACAGATGAGCGGAACTACCGCCGCGATGGACCCGTTCTTCGCCCGGGTGGAGGCGCTCTCGGGTGATGCAACGCCGGTGCCGGCGCTGCCGGCCGGCTTCGGCAAGGTGCTGATGACGGCGCTCGGACTGCAGCCAGGACCGGCCGTCGGGCAGGCGGTCGACGCAGTGAAGCAGGCCATCATCGACGGCCGGCTCCCCAACCGGGGCAGCGCGGAGGACTACCTCGCCTGGCTCCGCAACCGGGCCGATACCGACGCCTAGCGGAGCCCGCTCCAGGGCGGCGCGAGCGCGCCCTCCGGCGCCACGAAGAAGGCCGGGCCGCGGCTCGTAGAGACCGGCACGGCATGGCCCGCCGCAATCACCGAGGCGCGCGCGGCGGTCCATGCTTGGAGGCGGGCGAGCTGCTCGGCGCGGGCCTCCGCACTCCGCTGGTAGGCGAAGCGGAGTGTCACCGCGCCGCTCCGCACCTCGTCGG
>CAIQPA010000236.1 GCA_903873545.1 uncultured delta proteobacterium | reverse complement strand
GTCGCGTTGGCCTTGGCGACCGCCTCTTCGGGCGTCCGGAAGGTCATCACGCTCAGCACCGGCCCGAAGATCTCATCGGCCGCAATCCGATGCGCCGGCGCCACACCGGTGAAGAAGGTCGGTGCCACGAAGAAGCCGCGGCCGGGGAGCGGGCAGGGCGCAGAGTGGCGCACAGCCCCATCCTCCACGCCATAGCCGAGGTAGGCCTCAATCTTGTCGAGCTGTGCCCGGCTGTTGATGGCCCCCACATCGGTGTTCTTGTCGAGCGGGTTGCCCACGCGGAGCGTCGAGAGCCGGTGGGTCAGACGCCGCACCACCTCATCGTGGATGCTCTCCTGCACGAGCAGCCGCGAGCCTGCGCAGCAGACATGGCCCTGGTTGAAGAAGATGCCCGAGATGATGCCCTCGATCGCCTGGTCGAGCGCGGCGTCATCGAAGATGATGTTGGCGCCCTTGCCGCCCAGCTCCAGCGTAAGCCGCTTGCCCGTACCGGCAAGCTGCTTCTGAATGGCCCGGCCCACCTCGGTGCTGCCCGTGAAGGCCACCTTGTTGATGTCGGGATGGTTCACCAGCGCGGCGCCCGTGCGACCGTCGCCGTTCACAAAGTTCACCACGCCCGGCGGGAGGTCTGCCTCCTGAAAAATCTCCGCAAGCTTCATCGCTGTCAGCGGCGTCGTCTCGGCCGCCTTCAACACCACGGTGTTGCCGCAGGCCAGCGCCGGCGCGATCTTCCAGGCCGCCATCAGCAGCGGGAAGTTCCACGGAATCACCTGGCCCGCCACGCCGAGCGGCGCCACCTGCGCGCCTCCGAAGGCATACTGCAGCTTGTCGGCCCAGCCCGCGTAGTAGAAGAAGTGGGCCGCAGCGAGCGGGAGGTCTACATCCCGCGACTCCTTGATCGGCTTGCCACCGTTCATCGTCTCAAGAATCGCCAGCTCTCGGGCATGCTCCTGCAGCAGGCGGGCGATGCGGTAGAGATACTTCGCACGCTCCGCAGGCGGCGTCTTCGACCAGTGCTTCTCATAGCCACGCCGCGCCGACTTCACCGCCGTATCGACCTCTGCCGCGCTCCCCTGACCGAACTCGGCCAGCTGCTCTTCGGTCGCAGGGTTGATGGCACCGAAGTAGCTCTTCGCCGCGGTGAACTTGCCGTCGATGAAGTGGCCGTACCGCTTCTCGAACCGCACATGGTCGGTCGCCTCGAGGGCCGGCTCATACTTCCAGCCCGCGGCAGGCGCCGCGGTCGTCTTGGGGGTCTGTTTCTTGGTCGCCATGGGTCAGCCCAGCGTGTGGTAGCGAAGTGAATCGTAGGCGCCCAGGCGCTCCTTCTCGAGTTGCATCAGCAGGTCGTTGAGCAGCACCGAGGCGCCCAGCCGGAACCAGTCGGGCGACATCCACGCATCGCCCAGCGTCTCGTTCACCATGACCAGATACTTCAGCGCATCCTTGGCGGTCCGAATGCCGCCGGCCGGCTTCATGCCGACCATCTTGCCGGTCTTGAAGTAGTGCTCGCGGATGACCTCGAGCATCACCAGCGTCACAGGCAGCGTCGCAGCCGGCTGCACCTTGCCAGTCGAGGTCTTGATGAAGTGGGCGCCCGCATCGATGGCGAGCTGGCTCGCAAACCGAACCTTGTCGTAGGTCTGCAGCTCACCCGTCTCCAGGATGACCTTGAGGTGGGCGGGGCCACAGGCCTCGACCGTCGCCGCGATCTCGTCAAAGACCTTCGCGTAGTCGCCCATCAGGAAGGCGCGCCGGTCGATGACCATGTCGATCTCATCCGCGCCGGCCTCGACCGTCCGTCGAACCTCCTCGAGCTTCATCGCAAGGTCGCCGTGGCCCGACGGGAAGTAGGTGGCCACCGCGGCCACCTTCACGCCCGACCCCGCCAGCGCCTCCTTGGCCACAGCCACAAGCGGTGGATAGACGCAGACTGCGCCCGTAGACGGGATGTCACTCCGACCGGGCAGCGGCCGCATCGCCTTCGCGCAGAGGTCCCGCACCTTGCCTGGCGTGTCGGAACCCTCAAGCGTCGTGAGGTCAATCATCGAGACCGCCAGCAGCAGCCCCTGCAATTTGGCAGCCTTCTTGATGGAGCGGGTGCCGAGGGCCGCAGCCCGGGCTTCGACGGCGACCGCATCAACGGCCTTCCATGCGGGCGGGTGGTAGGCGGAACGCACCACCCCATTGTGAACACTCATCCTGTCACCGTGCAAAGGGTTGCAACCGATCCCATACCCCGCCGCGTCCCCCGCGGCCAGAAACGATCGCTGCGCCCGTCTAGATTGCGATTGCTCGGCGCGCCGCCGGCCGCGCAAAGGCACGGGTCGAATACTCGCTCAGCATGGCAGGAAGCATTTCCGGCTCCATCGCCCGCAGCCACTGGAACGAGCTTGCGAGGATGACATCAGCGGCGCTGAAGGCCTCTCCCGTGAGCCACGGCCGGTCTGCCAGCGCCCGCTCCGCGAAGGCCACCATCGGAACAAGCGCCGCCGCCTGGGCCTCGCCCGACTCGCCCTTGCGCTTCGCCATGAACAGTTCGCCCAGCGCCGGCTCCAGCGTCGCCGAGGCATAGAAGAGCCACTGCATGTAGTCCGCACGCTCGGGCGCATCCAGCGCCGGTGCCAGCCCGGAGCCAGGAAAGGCATCTGCCAGCCAGCCGCAGATGGCGCCCGACTCAATCATCGGACGGCCGTCGATCGTGAGTGCGGGAACTTTGCCATGTGGATGGATCGCCAGATAGGGTGGCTGACGGTTCTCGCCTCCCCGGACATCAAGTGTCTGCAGGGTGTAGTCAGCACCAACCTCTTCCAGCATCCAGCGGACGCGTGTGGCGCGGGTCTTGGGATAGAAAAAAAGCACAATCTTCATAGAGATTCCTGAATCATAGGTTGAAAGAGGCGCTGCTCGGTGGTTGACTCTGCACGGTCGAGAGTCTGCGTGCGGAAACCCTCCTTTCCCCATCTGGTTCGATCCCCTTGCCTTTGACAAGGGTTGCGCGGTATCGAATGAATCATTCCAACAACTTTTCCTCTCGGGCCTGCGCATGCTGAAGCTCCCCACACCGGAACTCAACGTCCGGTCAGTCATGGGCCTCGTCTCCTATCTGACGGCCATGGGTATCGATACCTCCAGCGTTCTCGCGGCGGCCGGTCTCCACCCCAACCCGCAAGCAGCCGTGCCGGAGCGCATCTCGCGTACCGCTTGGCTCGCTGCCCACCACGAGGCAGTCCGGGTCACGCGCGACCCGCTCCTCTGTCTGCATGTCTCCGCCTGGCTCCCCTTCGGCAGCCTCGATGTCCTCGACTACCTCCTCGTTCGGAGCACCACCATCGGCGAAGGCATGGCCCGCAGCATCCGATACACCCCCCTCCTCCACGAGGGCGTAGGCGGTCGTATCGAGGTCATCGGAAGCCACGCACACTTCTCGCACTGGCTCCTCACCCCCGACCCCGACGCCAGCCGCTTCTCCGCGGAGTTCGCGATCGCGATCCTCTTCGTTCGGCTCACCCGCATTGCCGGCGTCGACCTGCAGGTCACCGAGATCCGGTTCGCCCACCCCTCCTACGGGGTCGAGGCGGCATTCCGTCAGTTCTTCGGCTGCCCCGTCTACTTTGGCGCGGGCCGCGACGAAATCATCTTCCCCGCCAGTGTCCTCGACGCCAAGATCCCCGCCGGAGACGCAATGCTCTGCGCCATCCTCGAGCGGCAGGCGGAGAGCATGCGGGCCCAGTTCGTCGCCTCCGAGTCGGTCGGCGAGCAGGTGCGGCGCATCCTCCGTGAAGAGCTCGATGGTGGAGACTCATCGCTCGACCAGGTTGCCCATCGCCTTGCGACCACGCCGCGCACCCTGCAGCGCCGGCTCCAGGATGAGAACACCAGCCACCAGCTCATCCTCCGACAGGCGCAGTACGAGGTAGCGATGCAGCTCCTCCACAACCGCTCCGTCCCCATTGGCGCCATCTCCTACAAGCTCGGCTTCTCCGAGCCCTCGGCCTTCCACCGCGCCTTCCGCCGCTGGACGGGCACGACGCCGGCAGAAGTGCGACGCTCCCGCGCCACGCCGCCGCTCCGCATGATCAACGAGTATGCCGAGCCGGCGGTTCGCGAACGCTGATCCTTAGGCGGGCCGCAACGCCCGCCTCTGATGCTACCGCTTCTTTGCCGCCACTGGCGGTCCTGATGCGGGGAACTTCGGCATACCCTTGCTGCTCGCGCCGCTTCGGGCACCTGCCGGCAACGGCGGAGGGCTGGCCGCTGGTAGCTTCGGCATCCCCTTGCTGCTCGCGCCGCTTCGAGCCCCTGCAGGAAGCGGTGGAGGCATCTTCGTCTGGCTCGTCAGCCGGTTCAGGTCGGTCGGCGTCAGCGTGGTATTGGACGGCTTGGGCGGTGGCGAGAGTGCCCGCATCGTCGCGCTGTCGCGGTTGGCGAGCGTCGCGATCATCTCGCGAAGCAACGCTGCAGATCCGGTCCCGCGGCTCTGTGCAGTACCTAGACGAGCGAGCGCATCATCGACGCTGGCGGTCCGGGGCGCGACCGTTGCGAACCGCTCCGTCGGCACGGCTACCGGCTCGCCCGCTGCCGCAGGCGGCGCCGTCAGGGAGCTGACCTCTGCGGGAGCCAAGAGCGCCGCGAGCTGCTCGCTCGACTTCGGCTCCTCAGCCACAGCAGGCTCCGGCGCCTGAACAACAGCCGACGCGATTGCCGCCATCTCACGCGTCTTCCACTGCTCGTCAAGCACCGAAGCGGCGTCGCCTGCCAGATCCAACACGAGGTTTCGCGCCTGGCTCAAACCCGGGCCCGACAGCGCGGCAGGATTCACGGGTGTCGATTGCCCCGACGCCACAAAGGACGGCGACGGACGGCTGCCCGACACCTCTCGACGACCATCGCTCTGCCTGCCAGACACCCCACCCCGGAGAGCCGGCTTCACGCAGGAGGTAAAGCCCGCACCCTCGAACGGCGGTCGCCATGCCACACCATCAGCGACAACGGCCGCGCCGGGCTGCAGCCGCTCTGCTGTCGCAGTCAGGAAAGAGGGGAGGTAGGCTGAGCTCATGGGGCGGACCTACGGAAGCGCGGTGGGAGCGTCAATCTCGTCTCGCGCCGGCCCGGCCGGACGCTTGAACCCCAGGCAGGCGATGAAGAACTCACGGCTCTCCTGACGCACCGATTCCGGACGGATACGCTTCATGTCGCGGAACCAGGGTTTGAGCTCCGCCATCAGCGTTGGCACCTCGCTGCCATCGAAGATCTTCGAAACAAAGGCACCGTCGTGCGCAAGCACCTCCTGCGCCACCGAAAAAGCCATCCGAACCAGCTCGATCTGCCGCAGGTGATCGGAGCTCTTGTTGCCATTCGTGGAGGGCGCCATGTCCGACATCACCAGCCGCGCCCGGCCGCCTAGCAGCTCGAGGAAACGCGACGCGGGGACCTCCAGGATCGACCCCTCGATCGCCTCGCCCACGTAGTTTTCCACCGGCTGCAGGTCGATGCCCACAATCTTCACCCCAGGGCCGCCCCGCTCCCGCGCGAACCGCGACCAGGAGCCCGGCGCGCAACCCAAGTCGAGGATGGCTCCCTTCTTGGGGATGACCCGCAACTTGTCGTCGATCTCACGCAACTTGTAGATGCTGCGCGCCTCGTAGCCGTCGGCGCGCGCCTGCTGCTGGTACTTGTCGGGTCTGCGGGGGTTGGGCATGGGCTCAGCGGTAGAGGTCAGCGACCCAGGCGCCGTAGCCGTTGTAGAGCTCCGTCGCCGCATAGGGGCCATCCGGAAGCAGAAACTCGCGCTGCTGCGACCAGGGAACAGACAGGCTACTCGGATCTACGTTCGAGACAAAATCGTAGCGGCTCGGCGAGACCGTGTTCCAGAGCGTCGGTGGCTCTTGGTCGGTCAATTCGATGCGCACAATCGCCTTGATGCTCTTGTAGCCCCACTTCCAAGGCACGTTCAGCCGCAGCGGCGCCCCGTTTTGGTTCGGCAGCTGCCGCCCATACATCCCCACCGAGAGGAAGCTGAGGTCATGCGTGGCCTCGGCAATCGTCAGCCCCTCGTGGTAGGGCCACGGGTAGTCCGAAAGAATGGCCGCCCCCTCCATCACCTCCGCATCAAACCCGCTCACGAACCGCACATGCGTTGCCGAAGCGAGCGGCGACACGAGGTCGAGCAGGGTCCGCAACGGAAACCCGAGCCACGGTACCGTGATCGCCCACCCCTCCACGCAGCGCTGCCGATAGATCCGCTCCTCCAGCGTGAAGCGGGCGATCAGCGCATCCACATCAAGCGTGAGCGGACGCTCCACCAGCCCTGTCACCTCCACGGTCCAGGGCCGCGTCACGAGCCGGTCTGCCAACGTTACCGGTCCGTTCCGGCTCAGCGCGAGTTCGTAATAGTTGTTGATGGTCGTCGCCGTCTCTTCCGGCGTGACGGCACGGCCTGCGGGGTAGCGGTCGTTCAACGGCGCGCCTCCGCTCCCCTCCGCCCACCATCGGTCGAGCGGCGGCGTTATCGCGACGCTCTCCTCCTCGTTCGGCATACAGCGTGTCAGCGGCAACGCCGCCGCGGCAATCGCGCCGCGCAGGAAGCGCCGCCTCGAGCGGTAGAGTGCCTCCGGGGTGACCTCAGATTCGGGGAGCTGCCAGCTGCGGTCGCGCGATGCCATCGGACCTCGATTAGGCGATGGAGGCTGCGAGTTCGAGATAGTGCTCCAAGATGCCCCGGTAGTTGCCCTTGGCCCGGATCGTCTTGAGGTTCCCGTAGTGGCCGAGCGCGGCACGGTCGATGAAGACCAACTCTACAGGCGGGTTGAAATGGTGCACGATGCGAAGGAAGTCGGGAATGAGCTTCATCGCCTCTCCCTGCAGTTTCGACTCTCCGAAGGCGTAGGGCTCCACGCTGGTGTAGGGGCGCAGGAAGATATCGCGCCAGCCCTTGTAGAACTCTCCGCCGGGCGACGGGTAGGCTGGGTTGCGTGCGCCGAGCGCGATCATGAGCCGGTCTACCGCCTCCCAGTCGCCTTCGACCGCCGCCACGACGAGTCCGCGGTAGTCACGCACCACCTCGTCGGAGATCTTCTTGGTGCAGCCGTAGTCGTAGAGCACGATGCTGCCGTCCGGGCGAACCGAGAGGTTGGCCGGGTTCGGGTCGGCATGCACCGAACGGAACTCGAAGATCTGGCTCGCCAGCATCGTGAAGAGGTTTCGTCCGATGAGGTCCCGCTGCTCCTGCGTGTAGCCGCGCGCGTCGAGGTCTTTGAACTGGTCGCCCGGCTCAAAGGCCAGCGTCAGCACCCGCTGCGAACTCCGCTCACCGATCACCTCCGGTACCACCACAAAGGGGTGCCGCTTGTGGAAGGCTCGGAAGGCGCGCGCGTTGTCGGCCTCGTTGCAGTAGTCGAGCTCCTCTACGAGCCGCGCACGAAGCTCCGCAAAGAGGCTGTCGAGCGCCCGCTTGTCGAGCCGCACCATGCCCGAGGCCCGCAGCGCAAACTTGAGGTGGCTCAGGTCGGAGTCCACCGACTCGTCCACGCCGGGATACTGCACCTTCACCACCACCTCGCGGCCGTCGTCCAGGGTCGCACGATGCACCTGACCGATAGAGGCCGAGGCAAAGGGCCGCTGCTCAAACCGGCCGAAAAGCTGCTCCACGGGCAAGCCGAGCTCTCGCTCAATCTGCGCCGCGATCACCTCGTAGGGCATCGGCGGCGCCTCCCGCTGCAGCTTCACCAGCGCGTCGGTCAGCTCCTTGGGCAGCAGGTCGGAGCCGATGGAGGCCATCTGCCCAACCTTCATCGCCG
>CAIQPA010000235.1 GCA_903873545.1 uncultured delta proteobacterium | reverse complement strand
GGGGTGATGGCGGTACGGGCGAGGCGGAAGCCCGCCCAAGGGCTCGTGTTGTTACTTCTCGCATCGCCGAGGGTGTAACGCTTCGATGCCCGGTTGTAGGTGGTGTTGTCGGGGTAGCCGCCGCCGCGGATGATGACGGCGTTGCTGGCTGGCGAGGCAAAGCCCGGGTCGGTGCTGTTGCTGGCGGTGGGGTAGGCTGCATAGCTGTCGTGTACCAGCTCCCAGTTGTTGCCGATCATGTCGTAGAGGCCCCAAGGGTTGGGGGCCTTCTGGCCGCCCGGCTGCGATTGGGGCCAAGTCGTAATCGGGGTGTTCCAAAGGGCGATGGCGTTCAGCGTCGCCGTCTCGGCCTGACCGTCGCCGTTGGGATTGTAGTAGACGGCACCCGTGGTGCCCGCGCGGGCGGCATACTCCCACTCGCTCTCGGTCGGCAGCCGGTAGCCCGTGCAGGAGGCGCTGGTGAGGGCCACCGCCGAGCACTCGGTGGAGCCGATGACGCCGTCTTCCCACGAGTTCGCGTAGGCCGACGCGCAGGTGACCGAGTAGCATTCGGTGAGCCCCTCGCGGCGGGACAACTCGTTGGCGAAGCCGACGGCGGAGTAGTAGTCGGTGTAGATGAGGGGCATTGCCTGACTGGGGTTGTTTGAGTTTCGGACCTGGCCGGCCACACGGGACCAGGCGGCCTGGGTCAACTCAAGCCGCTGCAGGTAGAAGGGGCGGGAGATGGTGACCCGGTGCTGCGACTCCTCTCCTTCGGGCCCAGAGGTGGTGAAGGTACGCCACTTCTCGGTCGTGGGGCTGCCCATCATGAAGGTGCCGGCGGGGATGAGGACCATGTCGGAGCGGGTGTCGGGGAGCCCGCTCGTCGCAATCGGGGGGATAGCCGTGGCATTGGCCGCGACATAGGGAGGCCAGGCGCTGTCGGGGGTGGGGGTGCAGACCTTGAGGGCCGCCGGCAGCGCGGGCCAGCCTGCGGCACCGGGCAGCGGACCGATGGTGCCGATGCCGCTGTTGTTGCTCACATCGGCGAGTGAGCAGGAGCGCGAGGCGCAGTCGCCGTCCACCGAGCAGCTCTGTCCGAGCTCGTTGCCCTTGCTGACGACTAAGTTGTAGGGGGCCGTCTGCGGGGTGACTGGGGCGGCGCTGGTGACGATGAGGTAGTAGGTACCTGCCGCCGGCGCGCGGAATCGGAGGATGGCCTCGCTCTCCGAGGTCGCCGACGCACAGGAGACACCGTTTGCGCCTGTGACATCCAAAGCGGAGGCATTGCCCGAGGCAGTGGCGAGCCGGTTGCACTGGCTGCCGGCCGCGGCGGCGTCGTCGCCGTAGAGGTAGAGGACGGGGGTGAAGCGCTCTGTAGCGCCACGCGCGGCCGTACTGCTTACCTTGGCGAAGAGGGTCTGGCCGGCTGTGAGGGTCACCTGGTGCTTGTCGGAGCGGGTGGAGATCGGGATGGAACTGTCGCGGAAGCCGAAGGAGCTGTCGGTGTTGGTACCGGTGAGGGCGCCCGTAGTGGTGGTGAAGTCGAGGCGGCCGCTGGTGTCGCCTGCCACCGGCGTGGCAATGCCGTTGGTAACGACGCCGTTGGCCGTGCAGAGGTGCTTGGTCGCGGTCGCGATTTCCTGGTCGGCGACGGGGATGCAGTCCGTTGGTGTGGAGCTGGCTACGCCGGTGAGCGCCGTCGTCTCGCTCGAGATGTCAGGCTCCGCCACAAAGCCGGGCGCACACTTCTGGCAGGTGCCCCACGAGTCGCCATCCCAGGCCGAAAAGCCCAGAACACCCGAAAACGAGCAGGCCCTTTCGTCGGCCTCGCAGGCGTTGGCGACCGCGTCGAGGTGGAAGCCGGCGTCGAGGTGGAAGCCGGCGCCGCAGTCGCCGCCCGCGGGGGGCTGTACCACGCTCCGGACGAGCCGGAAGCCGACGTCACGGTTTCTGGTGGAACGAGCAGCCCAGCCGCGGTAGGCGGTGTTGAAGGCGTGGGCGTTTTGCGAGCCGCCCGCCCAGCTGTAAACGTTTCCGTCGACTGCGTTCCACGCCGTGGTGGTAGAACCGCCGCGCAAGATGGACTCGTTGTTGGCAACCGTGTTGCCGCGGAAATCGGTCTGGTCGCCCGTGCCCCAGAAGGGCCAGGCAGTTGGCTCCCAGTCTTCGACGAGCTCCCAGACATTGCCCGCCATGTCGTAAAGGCCCCACTTGTTGGGCGTTCCCGCAACGGCGGCCGACACACTGCTGTTGGTGGCAGGCTTGGTCTTCACGGCCTGGGTGCGGCCGGCCGAGGTGGTGGACGTCCAGTAGGAGGTGTCGGTGGGGTTGGCGTAGCTGTTGCTGTAGGTAATGTTGGTGCCGCTCGGCTCTGCCCCATTGCCGGCGCGGGCCGCATACTCCCACTCCATCTCGGTGGGGAGGCGGTAACCCGTGCAGTTCAGCTTGGCGTAGATACCATCGACGCCGGTGCAGGCGTAGGCGCCATCTTTCCAGCCGTTGGCATCTGTGGTGGTGTTGGGGCAGCCGGTGAGGCTGTAGCACTCCTGCAGCCCCTCTGCGGCAGAGCGGGCGTTGGCAAAGCCCATCGCCGCATACCAGTCCACGTTGGTGACAGGGCCGGCATCGAAGTTGTTGGTGGTGGTGCAGCCCCAGCCGGGGTTGGTGCCGTTGGGGGGGTTCTGGATGCAGGAGGGGTTGATGCCGCCCGAGAGCGACTTCCAGTCCTGCTGGGTGGTCTCGGTCTCATCCATGAAGAAGGAGCGAGAGATGGTGAAGATGCCAGACGAGGTGCTCGAAATCTTCTTGGTGAAGGAGCCGCGGGGGATCACGACCATGCC
>CAIQPA010000234.1 GCA_903873545.1 uncultured delta proteobacterium | reverse complement strand
TGCGCGACGGCACCCCGTCGGAAGACGCGCGACTTCAGGCGGCAGCGGCCTCCGCGGAGAGCATCCTCTTCCCTGCGCTCGCAGCAGCGGGCAAGGAGCGGAGCTCGCTGCAACTGGCCTGGACCTTCACCGTCGGCAGTGATGAGCAGCTCCGTGGCGACCTGCTTCGGATTCGCGGTCTGGCGATCGAGGCGCTGCGCACCGCACCGCCCGAGATCACGATCGACAGCGTGGAGTTCGACACCTCTGCGCGCGTGGCGCGGCTCATTCGCGGACGGATCACGGTACCGCTGTTCCTAGAGTCGTCGGAGCTTGCGGCCGCCATCTATCGCGGTGCCGACGGGCGTGCCGCGCAGAACGGCACCACCGAGGTCCCCTTCGTCGCGGTCATTCCGAACAGCGTGGTCGCCGGCGGTTCGCCTGCCCGTCTGCTTCAGTACGGACATGGGTTCTTCGGGAACTCCGACGAGGCCACCGAGGGCTATGTAACGGAGTTCGCGGACCGCTTCGGCTTTGTGGTCATCGCGATGAACTGGTGGGGAATGTCGACAGATGATCTGCCAGCGCTCATCCGAGACATCCTGAACGACACCTCGCTCGCGCTCCGCTTCACGGACCGGGTCCATCAGGCGATGATCAACCTGATGGCGCTTGCCGGCGCGCGCGAGCGTCTCGCGGCACTCGAACCCTTCCGGCTCGATGGAAACCCGCTCGTCGATGCTTCCGAGGTCTACTTTCAAGGTATCTCGCAGGGTCACATTCTGGGCGGAACCTACTCCGCAATATCGCCCGACGTGCGCCACGCGGTGCTGACCTCGGGCGGTGCAAACTTCTCCGGGCTGATGTTCCGCGCTCGGCCCTTCCTTGGCTTCCTGGGCATCATTGCAGCGGCGGTGCCGGACGCGCTCGACCAGCAGAAGTTCGCCACGCTGGCGCAGTTCGCCTTCGACCGGGTCGATCCCTACACCTATTCTGCCTACCTGCTCGGCAACGATCTGGATGGCAGCCGCTTTGACCGACGCGTGCTGATGCAGATGGGGGTCGGCGACAGCGAGGTGCCCAACCTCGGCAGCGAGCTGCATGCCCGAGCCGCCGGCCTGCAGGTGCTGCAGCCGAGCCCGGTCGCGACGCCGCCGCTGATGAGCGACGTGGAGGGCAGCGGCGCCGACTCAGCCTTCGCCATCTACGACTTCAACGTTGACCCCTTTCCGAGCGTTACGCCGGCTCCCGCCGACGTAGGCAATCGGGTGCACAACGACCTGCGCGGACTCACGGCGGCCATGCGGCAGCTGGATGCTTTCTTCCGCCCCGACGGCCGCGTGGAGCAGTTCTGCGACGGCGTCTGCGACCCTGAGTAGCGCTAGACCGCTCTGCGACGGAGGCTGGCGACAAGGCTGACGATGCCGACCGCGCCTACAACCAATGCCGCCGTCTGGGCCTGCTGAAGGCGGGCGAGGAAGCTTGCGGTGTCGCCACCGAAGCCGACGGCAGAGCCGGTATCGGCGGCCATCTGCGCGAGGCGCGGGTCGTCGATGGTGAACTTCACCGCCGTCAGGAAGGCGAGCGACGCGAGCGACGCGGCCACGAGCGTGAACCCGATGTTGCGGGCGGGCCGGCGGGTGGGAGAGACCATCGTCCCGAGCACCGAACAGGCGACGGAGAAGACGATGGAGAAGCCGAGCATGACCTTGCGGACGATCGGCGGCTCCATGGGCATGGCCAACAGGAAGATGGTGGCTGCAACAAAGAAGCCGGCCAAGAAGTGAACGCCGACAGCGAAGGCGCCAAGGAGAAATGTCTCGTCGCCCTTCCCTGCCCCGTCGGGTGCTGCCTCTTGTTCCGGTTGCAGTTCGCTCATCTGACCTTCCTCGACGGGCGCAGGGAGGTTGCGCTCACTCTGCGCGCAGCGTAACCGCGCGGCATGCTGCTCGCCACCATCCCCGAACCCTTTTCTGCGACCGTCGCCCTGCTGGCGCTGGTGGGATTCTTCGCCGGGCTGGTGGATGCGATTGCCGGGGGCGGCGGACTCCTCACGCTTCCATCGCTGCTAGCCTCCGGCCTGCCGCCCGAGCTGGCGCTTGGCACCAACAAGGGGCAGTCGGTCTGGGGTTCGGGGGCGGCGCTACGCTCCTTCTGGCAGCGTGGGCTGGTGGACAAGACACGGGCGCAATGGCTGTTCCCCGCTGGGTTCGTGGGAGCGCTGTGCGGCGTCGAGATGGTGCTGCACCTCGACAAGACGCTCCTGCGCCCGGTGGTCCTCGGGCTGCTGCTGGTGGCCGCGGGTTCGATTGCTGTCTATCGCCCGCCGGCGGCCGGCTCGGCCCCGCGTCCGCCCCTTGCTCGGGCCAAGTCGTGGGCGCTGGTGATAGCGCTCAGCGTGGGCTTCTACGACGGCTTCTTCGGACCTGGGACCGGCACCTTCCTGATTGTGCTGATGGTGGCTCTGCTGCGCGACGACCTGCTGCAGGCGACCGCCAACGCGAAGGTGGTGAACTTCGCCTCCAACCTTGCCTCGGTGCTCTGGTTTGCCCACGCTGGCATGGTGCTCTGGCATATCGCATTGCCGATGGCGGTGGGGCAGCTGGTGGGCGGCACGCTCGGCGCTCGGATCGCGGTGAAAGAGGGGCAGCTGCTGGTGCGCCGCGTGACGCTCGGCGTTGCGGCGGCGCTGGTGCTCAAGCTCTCGCTCGACCTGCTCGTCTAGGGCTTGCCGCTGCCAGCAGTGGGTGCGGCATCCGGCGCAGCGGTGTCGTCGAGGAGTGCGGAGGCGAGCCAGGCGACAGAGGCCCGCACGGCGGGCCAGCGGTCGTCGCCGAAGCCGGGTGAGGTGGGCAGGGGGAGCCAGAGGAGCGGCGCGCCCTTGCCACGGCTCCAGCCGGCCATGGAGCCCTCGCTCGCGCCGTCAGCTCGCTTCGCCGCCCAGGAACCCGCCTCGTTGCTGAAGGCAAGCTGCGTTGCTCCGGTCTCTAGGGCAGTCGGGGCGCCGGCGGTGAGGATGAGGCGCCCCCAGGGCTGCGCGTCGCGCGTGACGGTAACGTCGGAGGGCTGCCGCAGAAGCTCGACCTTCGTAAAGCCGTCGCAGGCAAGCGAGGCACGACCAGCTGCCACGTCGAGCGTTCCACGGCACCAGGGCCGACCATCTGCGGTGAGCAGTTCGAGCCCTGCGGCTGTGGTGCGGAGGTGGCTGCCGCGCTCGCCAGGGCCAACGTAGTAGCGGAGCGCCGTGCGGCTCACCCGCATGCGCTCCACCGCTACGCCCTGCACGTCGCTGCGGCGAATCAGGGAGCCAGACGGCTGCTCGTTGCCCCAGTCAAAGGCCGACGGAGCAGCAACCTGCTCTGGCTCCTGGCAGGAGTTCAGAGAGAGCAGACCGAGCAGCGCGGCGAGACGGAGAGGCGCGGCGAGCATGCTGCCTCCTAGTTGAAGGGGATGTTCAGGTTGCGACGAACCTGGTCAAGGATGCCGTTGACGAAGCGGGGCGTCTGCTCCTCGCCGTACCGCTTGGCGATCTCCATGAGGCCGTTGACCGTTCCGCGTGCGCGGGGGCGGTCGGTGGAGATGAGTTCCGCGACGCCGATGCGGAGCAGGGTGCGGTCGATGGGCGGCATGCGGTCGAGGCGCCAGCGAGGAGAGGCAGTACGGATATGGCCGTCGATGAGCGCCATCTGGTGGGCAACAAGATGCACGGTCTCCGTCACCTCATCGCGCATGGCCTCCCACTCGTCGCGCTCCGGGATGAAGTCATCGAAGCGCTCGATGCGATGGTAGGGGCTGACCTGCTTGGCCGTGAGCGGCTCGGCGGTCCCTACGATGGCCTCGTCGACAGCAGCGAGAGAGGCAAGCGGCGGCAGTCCGTTGAACTCCGCTGCGTAAAGGACCCAGAGAGCAAGTTCGCGTCGACGGTCTTCGTGGGTTGCGCGCTCGGGGATCACAGGACTTTGCCCAGATTGGCCATCTCGATGGCGACCAGGGCTGCCTCTGCGCCCTTGTTGCCCATCTTGGTTCCAGCGCGCTCAATGGCCTGCTCGATGGAGTCGGCCGTGATCACGCCGAAGGCAATCGGCACGCCCGTCGCCACGGAGACCTGCGAGATGCCCTTGGTGGCCTCTCCCGCGACGTAGTCGAAGTGGGGCGTCGAGCCGCGGATGACCGCGCCAATCGCGATGATCGCATCATACTTTCCCGACTTGGCGAGCTGGCTGACAGCGAGCGGGATCTCGAAGGCACCGGGCACCTTGATGAGGGCCGTAGCAGCGGCATCTCCGCCGTGGCGCTCGATGGTGTCGAGCGCGCCCTCAACGAGGCGGTCGGTGATGAAGTGATTCCACCGGGTCGTCACAATGGCGAGACGGAGACCTGTCGCGACGAGCGAGCCTTGGATGCACTGAGCCATGTTGTTCACACCGTGAGAGAGTTGGTTACTTCTGCGCGTCAGGGCGCGGGATGGGTTCGTACTTGTCGACCGTAAGGCCATACCCCTCGAGGCCGCCAATCTGGTGGTCGCTCGAGGAGAGGATGGACATGCGGGAGACGCCGCAATCGCGGAGGATCTGGGCGCCGATGCCGAGGTCGCGCAGGGCAGCCTTGGGGCGGTTCACCGAGGCGGGTGCGCCGAAGTTGGGGGCGAGGCGGCGGATGGTGTCAGCGTCGGTGCGGTCGACCGCGAAGGTGGCGAGGCTCTCGAAGCGGCTGACTTCGGGCTTGTGCAGGTAGACGAGGACGCCGACGCCGGCCTCGGCGATCATCTGCATCGCGCCGTGCAGCTGCCAGCCGCCACGCACTTGGGTGCCACGGAAGACATCTCCAACCAGGGCCGGATGCTGCACACGGACACGGACAGGCTCGGTCGCCGTCCCCGGGTCGCCGAGGACGAGCGCGAGATGCTCTCCACCGTCAACATGGCTGCGGTAGGCACGCAGTTTGAAGCCAGCGTGGGCCTCGCAGGGGAAGGGGATCTCGGCCACCAGCTCGACGAGCGAGTCGGTCTGCAGCCGGTAATCGATGAGGTCTGCAACCGATGCGATGAGCAGCCCGTGCTCGGCAGCGAATAGCTCGAGGTCGGGCATGCGCGACATGGTGCCGTCGTCGTTGAGAATCTCGCAGATGACAGCAGCGGGTTTGAGGCCCGAGAGGCGGGCGAGGTCAACGCTGCCTTCGGTCTGGCCGGTACGGACCAGCACGCCGCCCTTGCGGGCGCGGAGCGGGAAGATATGGCCTGGATAGACGAGGTCTGCGGCAGTCGCATTGTCGTCCACAGCAACCGCGATGGTGCGTGCGCGATCGGCCGCCGAGATGCCGGTCGTGACGCCGTCACGGGCCTCGATGGAGACCGTGAAGGCGGTGCCGAACTGGGCGGTGTTCTGCTGCACCATCATGGGGATTTTGAGCTCTTCGAGGCGCTCTTCCGTCAGCGTAAGGCAGATGAGTCCACGACCATGCTTGGCCATAAAGTTGATGGCCTCGGGCGTAGCAAACTCGGCAGCAACGACGAGGTCGCCTTCGTTCTCTCGGCCCTCGTCGTCGACGAGGATGATGAGGTCGCCCTTGCGAAAGGCTTCGAGGATTTGGGGGATGGTTGCGAGCGGCATCAGGGCTCCTTTACTCGTTCAGGTATCCATTGTCTTTGAGCAACGTCTGCAGACGGGCATCGGAGCCAGAAGCGGAGGCACCGCCCCAGGTCAGGAGGCGGCGCACATGCTTGGCGAGCATATCCGTCTCGATGTTCACCGAGGCACCAACCGCCAGCGCGGCCAGGCCCGTCTTGTCTTGCGTATGGCGGATGATCATCACCTCGAATCCGTCGACGGTGAGCTGGTTGATGGTCAGTGAGACGCCGCTCACCGCGATCGAACCCTTCTCGACGAGGTCGGGCAGGAGGTCGGCGGGGATGGCAAAGCGGAGCACCACGCAGGCGCCCTCATCTCGGCGTTCAACGAGCCTGCCTACGCCGTCCACATGACCCTGAACAAAGTGGCCACCGAGACGGTCGCCGACCGCGAGTGCACGCTCGAGGTGGATGCGGGCGCCCTGCTTCAGCTCGCCAAGGTGGCTCCGACGGAGCGTCTCCGCGGAGAGCTCGACCGTGAATGTGTCGCGGGTCCAGCGGGTGACGGTGAGGCAGCAGCCATCGACCGCAATGCTCTCGCCTAGATGAAAGGTGGCTGTATCGAGCGCCGTCCGGATCTCGAAGATTGCATCGTTCCCGCTCCGAGAGAGGGCCGATAGCGTGCCAACATCCTGAACGAGTCCGGTGAACATCTTGAGAGCCAGAGAACGGTGGCAGAAGCGGCAGAATCCGCTGCGGAGCCTCTAGGCATCGAGGGCCGTTCCGTCAAACGGAGCGCGGCCAGATACCTGCCATTTGGGCCCTCAGCGTGGCGCGATGGAGCCTGTGACGAGCAGGTCAGGACCGACCTGCTCATAGGAGAGATCGGAGAGGCGCTCCGCGACGGCGGGCGCGTCGAAACCACGGCCACCGATGGCCGCCAGCGCCCGCTCGCCGCCCAGCAGCAGCGGCGCGTAGAAGAAGCGGACACGGTCGATTACGCTAGCATCGAGCAGCGCGCCGGCGAGCGTCGCGCCGCCCTCCACGAAGAGACTCAGGCAGCCACGGGCGACCACTGCGTCCAGGATGGACTGCACCGGCAGACGCCCCTCTTCCAGCGCCAGGCAGTCCACCTCGATGCCGCGGGCGCGAAGCGAGGCAATTCGCTCCGCATCAGCGTCGCTGCCACAGAGGACAACCGTGGGGGCAGCACCATCATTGAAGATCGTCGCATCGAGCGGAGCCGAGAGCCGCGTATCGAGCACAAACCGGGTAGGTTGCACCGCGGCACCGACCCCGCGCGCGGTCAGCTGCGGGTTGTCGGCGCGCAGGGTGCCGGCGCCCACCAGGATGGCGTCGTGCTCCGCGCGCCAGCGG
>CAIQPA010000233.1 GCA_903873545.1 uncultured delta proteobacterium | reverse complement strand
ACCAGCGCTGGAAGGTCTGCAGGAGCAGCTCCTTGCCCACATAGGGCGGCTGCCAGGCGGTAAAGCCGGTGAGCTCCGGGTCGGGCCGCTCGAGCTTCCAGAGCGGCTTCCCAGCGCTGTAGGCCATGAGCCCTTCACGCGGATGGACCGTATAGGCGACGCCGTCGGCCGCGGAAATTGCGGTGCGTTGGCTCCGGCGGCAGGCCGTGAGGGCATCCACAATCTTGCCCGTCTCGATTGAGACCGTGGTGACACCCTCCTCGCGGGTGAAGACCAGCTCGTCTCCCACCTGTACCGGCGGATGCTGCATGCCGCACTCGGCGCCCAGCTGCCACTTGATCTCGCCCGAGGTCCGCTGGATGGCGTAGACCGTGCCGCTGTCGGTCACCGCGATGACCAGGTCCTTGGCGAGCATCGTGCCGTTCACATCGCTGTCGGTCGGTACCCGCCAGATCTGGCGGCCATCTGCAGCACGCAGCGCGATCACGCTGTCGGACTTGTCGGGCTTGTTCCAGAACTCGCCCTGCGAGCCGAGGAAGATGGTGTCGCCGGAGGTCAGCACCGTGTTGGCGTAGCCCTGGATGCCTACCTGTGCCGACCAGGCGATGACCGGCTTGGTGATTGGCGCAACCTCGCGGCGACCCGATCGCGTCGGCCCGCCGAGGTAGCCGGCCCAGTCGCCTGTCACAGCTGGCGCATCCCACTGCACCGCCGTCGGCGGCTGGTCGTGGGGCGGGCGCACCACCTCTTCCGGCTTCGCAGCCTCCGGCTTCGCAGGCGCCGCCGCCGAACCCTCCGCCGCAGCGGGGGCCTCGGGCACAGGGCGCACGGCCTCCTTCTTGCCGCAGCCAACCAGCGCGCTCGCCACCAACATCGTCAAACCAAACAACCCGACTGTTCGACGCATCGCTCCTCCTCCGGTCAGCAACGAGCCAACCTCACCCGCCTCTACTCCGGCACGTGCCCCCTTTCCAGCCGAACCGGTCGCGCCCGTTGACCAACCGCGCCTCGTTCCCCTACCTTGCCCATCCCCCCTCTCCGACCGCAGCGAGTCGCGCCATGTCCAAGTTGAAGCTCTCCGAAATGCAGGCCGTCACTCCGGTGCTTGAGACCGTCGTGGCACAGTATGAGGCGCTTCGCGCCCGGCTGAGCGGCGCCACCGCCGCTGCCGACCAGAGCGCCGTCATCCGCGACTGGAACGAGCTCCGCAGCGGGATCGACACCTGGTCCTCGCTCGTGCAGGTCCGTTACAATCAGGACACCACAAACGCCGACTTCAAGGCCGCCCGAGAGGCCGCCGACGAGATGGCGCCCGCGCTCACCGAACAGGAGGTCTCGCTCAAGCGGCTCCTGCTCGAGAGTCCCTTCCGCGCAGAGCTTGAGGCTACCTACGGCGCGCAGGCCTTCGCCCTCTGGAAGAGCGCCCTCGCCTCCTTCGAGCCCGCCATCGCAGACGACCTCATCGCCGAGAGCCGGCTCGATGCCGAGTACACCGAGCTGACCGGCGGCGCCCGCTTCCCCTTCCGCGACCTCACGCTCAACCTCTCCAGCATCGCCAAGTATGCCTCGAGCGCCGACCGCGACACCCGCCACGAGGCCCAGGCCGCCAAGTGGGCCTGGTTCGAGGCCAACGGCGAGGCCCTCGACGACATCTACGACCGCCAGGTCAAGCTCCGCACCAAGATGGCCCGCACCCTGGGCTACGAGAACTACATCGGCCTCGGCTACGCCCGCATGGCCCGTGTGGACTACACCGCCGCCGACGTGGAGCGCTTCCGCAAGGAGGTGCGCGAGAAGGTCGTT
>CAIQPA010000232.1 GCA_903873545.1 uncultured delta proteobacterium | reverse complement strand
GGTCGCTGCGTGGAGGCCTACTCCGCGGCGGTGAACTGGAGCTCGATGGTCGTCTCCGCGTCGGCACTCATCTGATGGCGCGGCAGCCAGCGGAGACGGTAGGTGCCCGCCTGGTCGCTCGGCGCGGCAAAGTAGAGTGTGCCCACCAGCGCCGACTTTGGCCGGAGCATGGTGTCGCGCATCACAGAGGCGAAAGCGGGGCTGGAGGTCATGGCAAGGCCGGAGACGGCGCCCTCGCCGAAGACCGGCGCCGCCATGCGGGGCGCCTCCGTGCGGTTGGAGCCGGAGCGGCCGTAGCTGCTGTGGGGCGTGGTGTAGGTGCGCGGGCCGTAGGTGTGGCCGTAGGTATAGCCGGGGCGGTAGGCGTACGGTGAGGAGTAGGGGCTGTAGTAGGGCGACGACCAGCGCGGGTAGGAGGGCGACCTCCAGACCGTCGTGCTGCTACGGCGCGTGGTGCGACGGTGACCGGCCGAGACGACCGGCGCGCCGACCTCCTCGTCGCGGTCTGCGATCTCCTCGGCCCATGCGAGCTGCTGGATTCCATCGGGGGTCGAACGCTCACCGAAGAGCTGCATCGGCGCAATGGGCCGCACGGTCACGCCGCTCGGGGTAACCAACTCGAAGTCGTCGCGGCGGAGGTCAACCGTGGTGCTACCGCCGTTGGCGACCTCGACGCGGAAGACAACCACGCCCGACTCCGGCGCGACGCCGTCGGGCCAGATGCCAGGCGAGGCGCTCAAGACAAGCCCGTCGGGTCGGCTCACCGAGGCGGCGGCGCCTGCTTCACGCGAGGCCCGCAGCTGAGGCGATGCACAACCCGTGGCGAGTGCCACCGTGGCGGCGACGAGCAGGAGGAGCGGTGCTTTCATGGGACAACTCCGAGACGGTGGAATGGCGAGAATCAGAGGGCCGTTGCTCATCGCTGCGGCTGCCGGCGTTGACCGCGAGCAGCCATACGAATACCACGCCGCCCGGCCTCGACGCGAGAGTCGCCACTTTGTTCAACAGATTTGCACATTGGGTCAATAGGGAGCGAGGTCCTGTGGCGATGTTGGTCGTCGCTGTGGCGCTGCTCGCCTCGGTGGTGAGCGCCTACCCGCTCCCGCACCCTCTCGCGCCGCAGATCCCCTGGACGCTCGGCGAGGAGGTCCCGGCGCTGGTCTATGCCTCTGCCCCCGAACAGTGGGTCGAAGGCTGGCCGCGGAGCCGTGTCACACTGCTCGCGCTCGGTGCACCGCTTCCCGCGATGGCCGACGAGGTCGATGTCGTCGCACGGCCCGCTTCGGCGATGCCGCTCCGCCCCGCGGGCTACGACCTGCGCATGGCCCTGTCCGAGGGCGACAGCCGGCTCGAACGCTGGCGCAAGAGCACAGCATCCAAGGTTGCGGCCGCAGGCAGCACCGCCGTCTCCACCCACCTCGCCGACTACCTCGCCGAGGCCCGCATCTCGGTCATCGGCCCTGCCGGCGACGAGCAGCGCTGCGCGCCCGTCATCTTCGGACGGGCCAACTGCGGCAAGCAGCCGTGGGAGTATGTGGGCGTCGAGCAGCTCAAGGTGGCCGGTCGAACAGAGAGCTGCATCTGGGCCCATCCCATCGCCGACAGCATCCTCCGCATCTCCTTCCCGCTGCCGGCCGCTCCCGGTCTGCTGACGGGCCGTGCCGGCTTTGCCGACTCCGCTGTCGGACCGGGGCGCGAAGGCGAGGTGAGCCTTCGGGTGACTGTCGCGGGCGAACCGGTGCTCGAACTCAAACGCCAGCGTGTGCAAGGCTTCGCGACCCTCCGCGGTGAACTCCCGGACCGCTCCAGCGCAGGCCGCATCCTCTTCGACATCGAGGGAGGCACCGCTGCGGCACACTTCTGCTTCGATGGCGATCTCCGGCCCCGCTCACCGCTCGCAAAGGCTCTCAAGCCGCCGACTGTGTCGACCAACCCGACGACGAAGCCGGTGACCAAAGCGCCCGCAGCCAAGCCCGCCGCCCTCGCCACCCCGCCCGCAAAGCCAGCGGCCAAGTCGCCAGCGCCTCCCGCCAAACCCGCGGTGCGCCCATGAGGCTCGCGGCCCGCCAGGCGGCGCTCACCGCCATCGCCATCTTTGTCGCCGTTGCCGCGATGCTTGCCTCCCGCCCTGTGCGCGGCTGGAACCTCTGGTTCTCCTGGCAGGTCGATGCGACCGAGCGCTTTGAGCGCTGGCTCAATGGTGGCGGTGCCGAGGCCGGACGCGCAGCCTTCGAGCAGGCGCCCCGCCTCTTCCCGCTCACGGGCTGGCTCGCGGCGGCTGCCTCCCCCACAGCGGGCAATGCCGACGCGCTCCACGCCATCGGTCTGCTGAGCGCTGCCGCCATCGCTGCGATGCTCTTTCTGGCAGCCAATCGGTACCGCGGCGCCGTCGCGGGGCTTGTCGCGACCGCGCTCTTCGCCGGCGCACCCCGACTCTGGACCGCCGCCGAACTTTACCCCTCCACCCTCCTCGGCACCGCGCTCGCAACGGCGGTCATCCTGCTCCTCACGATCTGCAAGGGCCGCGCGGCCTGGGTCACCGCCTCGGCTCTGCTTGCGGTCGGGCTGCTCTGCGGGCTTCCCGGCTGGTGGCTGCTGCCGCTCGCGCTCTACCTGCTGCTGGTAGACCCGCAGTCCACGGCGCCGGCTGGTCTGCTTCAGCTCCGCGAGGGTGCATGGCCGCGCCTCCTCACGGTTCTGCTGTTTATCGCGATCGCGCTGCTCGTGCCGCCACCCCTCCGCACGCCGAAGGCCTGGGCGAACATGTTCCGCATCTGGCTCGACGCGGGCGCGGAGCCGATGCTGGTCGCCGGCGAACTCTTCGGCAGGGAACGGCTCTCCGTGGGCGCGGTCTGCGCGCTGCTGCTCCGGAAGCTCCCGCCGCTCTTCTGGCCGGGGCTGCTGGCCACGGCGGGCTTCCTGATGGCGGGGCGCGATGCGTCTGGGCGGGCGGCACTCTGCCCCGTCCTCCGCCGCTGGTTCGGCGCGCTCGCCTTCCTCCTCCTCATGCCTGTGGTCTTCCGCTCCGCCTATCACGGTGGCCAAGAGCTGCTGGTCTATCTCCTTCCGTTGCTCGCACTGCTGGCGGGGCTCGGTCTGACGGCCGCCGTCGACCTCGCTGCGCGCCGCATCGCTGCGCTCGAGCCCTGGACGGCCGCGATTGTCGTCGGGCTGCTTGGCCTTGCGTCGCTCGATGTCACGCGGGCCTGGAGCCTGCCGGAGGCCTACGGTGTGGGCTGGCAGGGTGGCACAGCGGGCCTCGTCCGCGATGGCTATAGCCGCTATCCGCACGGGCCACTTCCCATCGATTGGCTCGCCGACCAGGTGGGCAACAGCCCAGCGCGCATCGGCCTTGCCGCCAACGAGTGGGAGTATCGGCCGCTCGTCGATGGCTACATCCGGCGTGGCTGGCTCCCGCGCGGCTCACGCATCTCCCCCATCGGGGATGCCGACGGCGTGCTCGTCCCCTTCGAAGACGCGCTCCCCGAGCGGCTCCCCCACCTGCGCGACGCGCAGCGGGCCATCGCTGCAGGACAGGCGCGGACCATCAAGTCGGGCGACATCCCGCTGCTCGTCTGGGTGCCCACGCCGCGGATCACACCTGCGCCCGCCGCAAAGGCGGCATCGGGTCGCACCGGCTTCCAGAAGACGGGTCCGTCGCTCCGTCCGCCGAGCGCGAGGCCGGCTGCGCCGACCACCAAGGGCGCTCAGAAGTCCGAACCGTCGTCCAAGGCGCCGTAGCAGGGCAGGGCGCGGAGGTTGGCGCGGAACCGGGCCATTTCGAGGCCACCTTGCTCCGACACGACCACGCCCTCACGCAGCAGCAGTAGCCGCTGGAGGGTGGCCCGCTGCAGGTCGCCACGAAAGCTGATGGTCCCCTGGCTGTTGATGACCCGATGCCACGGCAGCCCATCATGGTCGCCCGCGAAGGCCCGCAGCGCGCCGCCCACCGCCCGCGCAGCTTTCCGGTCACCCGATAGCATCGCCACATCGCCGTAGGAGACGACACGCCCCGACGGGATGGCGCGGACGATCTCCCACACCCGCCCCCGAAAGCTGCCCGCGGCTGGCTCCATCCGGTTCATTCGAGCGTGTACCGTACCGCCGCCGAGAGGTCGGCCCGGAAGAGGTCGTCCAGCAGCGCGCCATAGCTCGTCGCGCCCATCGCCTTCGCCCGGCCGGCCCGGCCGATATCGCCGGTTCCCGCAAAAACACCGCCGCCGAGCCGACCATCGACCTGCAACTCAAACCGCTCCTCGAGCGGAAAAGCGAGCGAACCGCCAACCTCTACAACCGCACCCGCGACGAAGGTGGACTGCGTCGTAGCGATGGCACTGATGCGTGCAGCAGGCCCGCCGCCGTAGAGCGCGTAGCCCGCGACCCAGTCCAGTTCGAAGAGCGGCTTGCGCACCATCAGCACCAGCGACTGCTCGGTCAGGTTTGACGAGGTCGCGCCGGCGATGCGGAAGTCGCTGCTTGCTCCCGCGCAGTCATACCTCACGCCGATATCATCGATGCGGCCATTCGAGAGCACGCTCGCGCCCCCTTCACCTTCGCAGGTTCCTAGGGTCTCAGCCCAGCTGTAGCGCCGCAGCGCATACTCCACCGACCACTCCTGAATCTGGAGCGCAAGCCCAAGCCGGACGCCACCCGTAGCCACGTGTTCGACGATGACCGGGCGCCCGTTCGTACCATCGGCGGCCCCCGTCAGGCCAGCCAACCGCACATCGTAGTTGATCGCCGGATCGAAGGGCAGCGAGTAACCGAGCGAGGCGGCGAGCGCGAGGTCGGGCGCGGGCGCTGCCGCTGCCTCCGATAGCGGCGCAAGCAGCGCAACCAGCGCGACCCCGCAGCAGACCTCTCTGAACCTTGCAGCCATCGTCCCGTTTCTTGAAAGTGCAGGCCCCGAGCGGTAGCAAACCTTGGCTGCTTCGTCATGCCTCAATCGGGCGGGGCGGTGGCCTCCCCCGCGCCGCGTGACCGATGAAGGGACTCGAGTCCAAACTGCTCCCGGGCCTCATCGCCGCCGTCGCGCTCTACCTCGGCTATGCGACCCTCGTCGGCGGCCTACCGCTGCTCGACGCGCTGCGCGCCTTCGACCTCCGCGCACTCGCCGTCGCCTTGCTGCTGGTGGCCATCAACTACCTGCTCCGCTTTGTCCGCTGGCAGCGCTACCTCGCCGCGCTCGACCTCCGGCTTCCCGTAGATCGCTCCCTCACCGGCTTCCTGGCTGGCTTCGCCATGACGGTCACCCCCGGCAAGCTCGGCGAGCTCCTCAAGGCCTATCTCTTCGGCCGCTCCGACGGGCTGCCCGCCGCCTCGGTAGGTGCCATCGTCATCGCCGAGCGGCTCACCGACGTGCTCGGGCTGGTCGTCGTGGTCGCCTTCGGGCTCGGCCAGTTCTACGCGCCGCTCGCGGCTGTGGTCGGGCAGGGCGCTGTCAACCTGCTCATCACCGTCTGCCTCGCCTCCGTCGCCTTCGTTCCGCTGCTCGCGCAGCCCCGCTGGAGCGCTCCGCTCTTCGCCGCCCTCGAACGGCTCCCCCGTCTGGGCGCCCTCGTACCGCTGCTGCGCGACACCCAGGCCGGCATGGCGGCGCTCCTCCGCCCCCGTGTGATGGCCGTCGCCATGCTGCTTGCGATCGTCGGTTGGGGACTCGAAGGCGTTGCGCTCTGGACGCTGCTCCACGGCTTCGGCCACCAGGCGCCCCCCTTCGGCGCAGCCCTCTTCGTCTACGGCTCCACCACCCTGCTCGGCGCCGTCAGCTTCCTCCCCGGAGGACTTGGCGTTACGGAGCTCGCGCTCGGACTCATGCTCACCCGGCTCGGCCTCGCGAGCGGTGCTGCGGAGGCTGCCGCCATCACCTACCTCATCCGCTT
>CAIQPA010000231.1 GCA_903873545.1 uncultured delta proteobacterium | reverse complement strand
CTCCTCGCCTCCTTCCAGGCCTCGGCCTGCGATGTGCTGGCGGGCAAGGCCTTTCTTGCCTGTCAGGCTGCCGGCGTCCGCCAGCTCATCGTGACGGGTGGCGTGGCCTGCAACGCCGAGCTCCGGCGGAGGTTGCAGCGGCTGCGGACCGAGAAGGGGTTACGGGTCGCCATCCCGCCACCGGCGCTCTGCACCGACAACGCCGCGATGATCGGCGCCGCCGGATACGCACGGGCCTGGGCGCGGGTGCAGGCCGGCGAGGGGTTCACCTCCGGCAGCCTCAACGCCCGCTCCACCTGGCCACTCGCCCCGCTCCCGGCGAGCGTGGAACATCGCACAAAGGTGCGCGGGGCCTGAGCCACGGTTGCCACCGCCGCGAGCGGCGTGCTAGAACATGTTTCAGTTTCCCGCTGAAGGGCCGTTCTACGAGGTTCCCATGTCTGCCACTGTCGTCACCGCCTATGTCCGTCCTCAGCGTGAGTACCAGGTTATTGCCTGCATCAAGGCGCTCCCTGGCCTGCTTGGCTGGATGAAGTTCGACGGCACCGTCAACGATCATGCCGACCGGATGATCCGGTTCGAGTTCGTGCTCGGCGAGGGCTCCGACCCGGTCAAGGCGGTCGAGCTGCTCGGTCGCGCCGCCACCTCCAAGACCATCGACCATGCGGTCATCTTTACGGCCCCCGTCACGGGCGGCCGCATCGACTTCACCTTCTGAGCCGCTCCCGGGCCAGCGCCCGGAGCTCCTGCTTGAGCACCTTGCCGCTGGCGTTCCGCGGCAGCTCGCTCTCGATCCAGACGACCCGCGGCACCTTGTAGTTGGCCATCTGCTCCTTCGACCAGGCGAGCAGTTCGGCTGGCGTGGCAGGTGCGCGGAGCACGACGAAGGCGGCCCCCACCTCGCCGAGCCGCTCGTCGTCGATGCCGATGACCGCGGCCTGCGCGATGCTCGGGTGGAGCAGCAGCAGCCGCTCGACCTCGGCAGGGTAGGCGTTGAAGCCGCCGACGATGAACATGTCTTTCATGCGGTCGGTGATGGTGAGGTTGCCGGCCGCGTCGGCGATGGCGATGTCGCCCGTCTTGAGCCAGCCGCCGGGCGCGAAGGCCTCTGCGGTGGCGGCCTCGTCTTCGAAGTAGCCGGGCATCACATTGTAGCCGCGCACCCAGACCTCGCCGGGCTGGCCGGGCGGCAGGTCGTCGCCGGCCTCGCCCACGATGCGGACCTCGACGCCGGGGATGGCGCTGCCGGAGCTGTTGGCAATGACCTCGTCGCTGTCTTCGCGGCGGCACATGGTCACCACGCCGGTTGTCTCGGTGAGGCCGTAGGCGGTGAGGACGGTCTCAAAGCCCAGCTCGTTGCGCATCGCGTGGACCAGCTCGACGGGGACGGCGGCGGCGCCCGTGACGGCAAGGCGGAGCGAAGAGGTCTTCCAGCTCGCCCGGTCGGGGTGGGCGAGGAGCATCTGGTAGAGGGCCGGCGGGCCGGGCATGACCGAGATGGCGTGGCGGTCGATGGCGACGGCCGCGGCCTCCACATCGAAGATGGGGAGCGGGTAGATGGTGGCGCCGCGCAGCAGGCAGGCGACCCAGCCGGCCTTGAAGCCGAAGGTGTGGAAGAAGGGGGGCACAACGAGGTAGCGGTCCTCTTCGCGGAGGCCGACAACGCTGGCCCAGGTCTCGAATACGCGCAGGGTCTGGCTGTGGGTGCAGAGCACCCCTTTGGGGCGGCCGGTGGTGCCCGAGGTGAAGAGGATGTCGGAGAGGTCGCTGCCCGAGAGCGCCTCGTACCGCTCCTTCAGCGCGCTGGGGCTGCAGCCGGTGGCGCGGCCGCGGAAGCTGGCCCAGGACTCCACCCGGTCGGCAGCAGCGGTGTCGTCGAAGGAGACGATGCGGCGCAGGTGGGGGAGCTCGGCGGTGGCCAGCATCGCGGGGTAGTCGGCGCCGAGGAAGCCGGCGGCAACGAAGGCGTGCGAGGCGCGTGCGGTGTGGGCGATGTAGGCGGCCTCGGCCTGCTTGAAGCGGGTGTTGAGCGGGATGACGGCGCCGCCCGCGAGCTGCACGCCGAGCGCTGCGACCATCCATTCGTGGCGGTTCTGGGCCCAGATGAGGGCCCGGTCGCCGTGGCCGAAGCCGTCTGCGATGAGTGCGGCGGCGACTTCGACGGTGGCGGCCCAGAGATCGGCGCGGGAGAGGACGAGGTCGCCCTCGACAAAGAGGGGGGCGTCGGGTGCGGCGGCGGCGAGGCGTGCGAGCAGGTGGGGAACGACGGCGGCCGACGCGGGCGGGGAGAGGTGGCGGTGCATGGCAGGGCTCGCGGCAGGTCGCAGGACAGGTGCTCCCTTGCGGGAGGATTGAAACATGTTCTAGCCTACGAGCAGAGGTGGTGTCACCCAAACCGGCAGGGAATCCGATGCACTTTGGCTTGAACGATGATCAGCAGTCCATTTGCACAAGTGTGCGCCGCTTTCTTGTTCGCTCGGGCGAGCTGAAGGCTGCGGAGGCCTGCTACGAAGAGGGCACAGGGGCTGAGATCTGGGCCGGTCTGGCGACGGAGCTCGGGCTCGGCGGTCTGCTGGTTGGCGAGGAGTTTGGCGGCATGGGGCTCGACATCGTGACGCTCGCCTCGGTGATGGAGGAGCTGGGCCGTGTGGTCGCGCCCGGGCCGCTGCTTGCGACGGCGCTGGGTGCGATGGCGCTGGGCGAGGGTCCGAAGTCTGCTGCTGCAGCGACCTGGCTTCCTCAGATCGCGGAGGGTTCGGTCGCCGTCGCGCTGGCCTACGAGCCCGACGGGCGTGCAGGGCTCCGCTGGTGGATGGAAGAGGGTCGCATTCGGCTTGAGGGCCGTGCGGGTCAGGTCATCGAAGGTGCCGCCGCTGGGCTGCTGGTGGTGGCCGCGAAGGGCGACGCGGGGACGCTGCTGGTTGCACTGACGCCCGACCACGAGGGGGTCGAGGTTGTGAACCGTCCGACGATGGATCGGAGCCGCAACCTCGCCATGCTGGAGGTCAACACCTCGGTGACCGAAGAGGCTGTGATTGTGGGCGCGGAGGGCGGCGCCGCGGCGCTTGCTCGGGTGCTGCAGCGGGGTGCGATTCTGCTGGCGGCAGAGGCGCTCGGCGGCGCCCAGCGCTGCATGGATATCAGCGTGGAGTATGCGAAGGTGCGGGTGCAGTTCGGTCGGCCGATCGGCTCCTTCCAGTCCATCGCCCACAAGTGTGCCGACATGCTGGTGAAGGTGGAGTCGGCGCGCTCGGCGGTGATGTATGCAGCGTGGGCTGCCGACAGCGGCGGCGACGACCTGCTCTCTGTGTCGAGCCTGGCGAAGTCCTATGCGGCGGAGGCCTACTACCGGGTGGCCGGCTCGATGATCCAGGTGATGGGCGGCATCGGCTTCACCTGGGAGCATGAGGCCCACCTGCACTTCAAGCGGGCGCGGGCCAGCCAGCAGCTGCTGGGCTCAACGGAGCACCACCGCGAACAGCTCGCGGCGATGCTCCTCGACGAGGCCTAGCGGCAGTAGCCGTAGCAGACCGAGCAGCTCGGGCAGCTCGGGTCGGGCAGGCACTCGGTGGCCGCGGAGCAGAGGGTTGCGGCAGGGCAGTCTCGCTGCGTGTAGCAACCGATGACGCCGGGCGGCGCGGTGCCGCACTCGCCGTCGTAGGCGACGGGGATGCCGCGGCATTCGGCGTCAGAAACGCCACAGATGTAGGTGACGCCGTCGGTGCCGCAGACCGGGTCGGGGACGAAGCAGTCGACCAGACACATGGGGCGGCAGAAGTCGCCCGCGACGTCGCAGACGAGGCCGCCGGTGCAGTCGGCGTTGCTGGCGCACTCGCCGGTGCTGGGCACGCACTCGCCGTCGTAGGCGACGGTGGCATGGGCGGACCGTGCCTCGCAGCTGTTGCCGTAGGTGACGCCGTTGGTG
>CAIQPA010000230.1 GCA_903873545.1 uncultured delta proteobacterium | reverse complement strand
TGGGCAACCAGAACCCGGTGGCCGGCCCCTTCTTCAACATGAGTTCACCCGAGGCGACGGGCGTGGTTGTGCTGTTCGCGGGCGAGAGCTCGCCGCTGCTCGGCCTGGTCTCGGTTGTCGCGCCGGTCATCTGCGGCGGAAACGCCGTGGTGGCCTGTTCGCCCATCGCGCACGCGCCGATCGTCATCGACTTTGCAGAGGTGCTCGCCACGAGCGATCTGCCGGCCGGTGTTGTGAACCTGCTCACGGGCAACCGGGACGAGCTGTTGCCGACTGCTGCGACCCACCGCGACATCGACGCCATCGGTGCGGTCGGGCTCTCGATGGAGGAGCAGGTGCTGCTCGAGGGCGGCGCCTCGGCCACCATCAAGCGGGTCTGGATCGATGCAGACCGGACCTCGACGGCCTGGGCGCTCGCAGACCATCAGAGCCTCTACCGGATCACTCCCTTCCTCGAGGTTAAGACCTCGTGGCACCCCATGGGTCTCTAATGCTGGCGAACATTCCCTTCTTCGAAACCTTTCCCATCGTCATCATCAAGGATGTGATCGAGATCCATGTCTTCGGCATCCTCGTCGGAATCGGCGTGGTGCTGGCAACCTGGCTGGCGCAGAAGCGGGCGACCGAGAAGGAGCTTTCGCCCGTGATCGTGGGTGACCTAGGCCTCTGGTTGGTCATCACCGGCTTCATCATGGCGCATCAGGTGAGCCTGTTTGCCTACTACCCCGACCGGGTCTTCGGGCCGAACGGGAGTTGGCTGGAGGTGTTCAAGATCTCGTCCGGCATTTCATCGTTCGGCGGCTTTCTTGGTGCGGCGATGGGCATGATCTGGTTCTTCAATGTGGAGCGCATCGTGCTCATCCCGAAGATGCTGGAGTTCCGCGGCGGCAAGGGACGTCCGGTGCTGAAGTATCTGGACGTGATGGCCTACGGTTTCACTGTCGGCTGGTTCTTTGGGCGCATGGGCTGCTTCTCGGCACACGACCATGTTGGTCTGGCGTCGACGTCGGCGCTCGCGGTGAACTTTCCGGACGGCTGGCGGGATAGCGTCCCAGCCATCGCGGGCTACGGTGCCCCAGGCTTTACGCCTCGGTTCGATTTGGGCTTTCTGGAGATGTGGTACCCCGCGGTGCTCTACCTCTTTTTCCGGTTCTGGGCCGACAGGCAGACGGGGCTCCGGCCGGGTTGGTATGCCGCCATCTTCATCCTCTTCTACGCACCGGTCCGCTTCTACCTCGACACCCTCCGCGCGACCGACATTGACGGCGCAGACAAGCGGTACTTTGCGGAGCTCTTGTCGCCGGGTTTCACGCCCGGTCAGTTTGGTGCGGTGGCGGTGCTCGTCCTCGGATTGGTGATTTGGGTGCTGGGCGGCATCCGCGCCAAAGACGCAGCCTACATGGCGCAGGTGGATCGCGACGACCCGACGGATGCCATCAAGGGCTAACAGCCCTTCCCCCTGCTCGGCGCGACGGCTAGTCGCCCTTGCCACGCACTCATCGCCCCGATGTATCCATGACCGTCGTCCAAGACAGCCTCGCCCCCGGACTCCTCGTCGCGGCGCCTTCGATGCAAGACCCCGACTTTGCGGAGGCGGTGATTCTGCTCGCGGAATCGAGCGAGGATGGCGCCGTGGGCTTTGTGCTGAACCGGCCGTCGCCCTTCTCGATGAAGGACCTCGCCGAGGACCTCTCGCTGAAGTTGCAGCTGCACCAAGAGGGACAGCCCGTCTACCGCGGTGGCCCTGTCTCTCCCGAGCGCGGTTGGGTGCTCTTCCGTGGCGAGAGCGAGGATGCGACGGCGGAACAGGAGCATGTGTTTGCGGTCGAGGGCGAGATTCGTATCGCTGCGACGCTCGAGGTGCTGGGACGGTTCCTGCAGCCTGAGACGGAGCAGCCCTTCCGGCTGCTGCTCGGCTACGCCGGATGGGGTCCTGGGCAGCTCGAGGGTGAGATCCACCGGGGCGACTGGATCCCGATGGAGGTCGACGACTCGCTGGTCTTTGATGCCGACACTGCGGCGCTTTGGCGCAAGGCCCTCGACCGTCTCGGCCTGCACCCAGGCGGGTTCATGGTCGGGCCCGGCGGAAAGGCCTGACCATCGCTGAAGAGTCTCTGTTGTGGCCCGTCTGCTGATTCGTAACCCGTCCCGACGAGGATGTCTCATGGTCCGACGAAACCTCTTTCTGCTCTTCGCGCTGGCCGCCGTCATGGTGGCCGCGCTGCTCGGACGAGCGCCCACCGCGGTGGGTGCAGGCGACAGCGCTGAGCCGACCTCGCTCATCCTGTTGCCCTTCCGCGGCGACGACGCGACGCGCAGCGCGCTGGGCGTGGGCAAGCGCATCTTCGAGGCGCGTGTTACGGCGACCGGCCGGTTCGGCTTCATCGGCGACCAGGAGTCGCAGAACCTCTTCGATGCATCGCGGAACCAGGTGGGCGTGTCGCCCGAGGCGCAGCGTGAGGCCGACCTTGCGGCGGCGCGTAGGAGCTATGCGAAGTTCGCGATTGGCCTTGCGGTCGAGCGGCTCGACAAGAACCAGTATCTCGCCTCATTGCAGGTCTGGGATCCTGCGGGCAACGCGCTGCTCTTCACCGACAACGAGGTGGTGAGCGAGGCCAGCAGCGTGGGTGCTGCGGCGCGGGTGGGGCTCGATGCGCTGGCGAAGCGGTTCCTGGTGTCGCCTGTGGTGCTCGGGCTTGCGGCGCCCGACGCGGCCGGGCTCGGTCGTCTCGATGTGCTGGATGTGCAGCCGGCTGGGCTCGAGGTTTTTGTGAATGGCAAGCGGGTGGGGACAGGTCCTGCGCAGCTGACCGGGCTGCCGGTGGGTACGGTGGCTGTTGAGCTCCGGGCGGTTGGCTTTGCGCCCTATGCGGCGACGCTGGAGCTGTCGGCCGCTGAGGTGACGACGCTGCGGGGCGTGCGGCTATCGCCTGCCGATGTGACAATTGAGATCCGGGCCAACCTGGACGGCGCGGCAATCATGATTGATGGCGCGCAGCTCGGCGTGACGGCTGCGGGCAAGACGGTGGCCGTGCAGATCATCTCGACGGCGCGGCAGCTCAAGCTGGTGAAGTCCGGTTTCAGGACGGTCACAGAGCCGCTCAACCTCCTCGGCTCAACGATGCGCCGGTTCGACATCAACATGGAGGTCTATGCGGGTCCCGACGGTCGGTCGGTAGAGACGGCTGACTGCACCCGCTCGGGCGCGAAGGATGGGGCGCGTCTCTGCCGGGTACCCGCGGGCGACTTCATCATGGGAGCCTCGGGTGGCGCGGCGCGTGCGGACGAGGGTCCGCAACGGACGGTGAGCCTGAGCCGGTCGTTCGACGCCTATGCGACGGAGGTGACGGTCGCGATGTATCGCACCTGTGTGGAGGCTGGCGGCTGCAAGGCTCCGGGGCTTGAGATTCGGGGCTCTGCAGCGGAGCCGGCGCGTGAGAATGCGGTGGCAGCGGCCTGCAACTTCAATGCGCCTGGTCGCGGCGACGCTCCGATGAACTGCGTGAACCATTACGGCGCGCAGGCCTACTGCAGCTGGGCCGGCGGCGCGCTGCCGACCGAGGCGCAGTGGGAGTATGCAGCGCGGGGCGCAGATGGTCGCCCGCTGCCGTGGGGTGCGACGCCCGCTGGTGCGGATGGCTGCGACTACGCCGGCTTTGCGGGCTGCAGCGATACGCCGGCCGGTGGTTCGGTCGTGGGTGAGCATACGCTCGGGCGCTCTCCGTTTGGCCTGAGCGACACGGCAGGCAACGTGGCCGAGTGGGTTCGGGACACCTATGAGTCGGGCGCCTACGCGACGCTGCCCAAGATAGACCCGCTCTCCGACACGGCGCTGAGCCGGCGGGTGGTGCGCGGCGGGAGTGCGCAGGAGTTTGCGACACGCTGGAGCGTTGCCTCCCGGTCGCGGCTGGATGCCAACGCCCGTGTCGCCCATGTTGGATTCCGCTGCGTTGTGGAGGCCCCATGAAGTCGCCGATTGTTAAACTGGGAATCTGGTCGCTCTGCCTGATGATGAGCGGCGGCTGCGGCTCCATGCAGAACGCCTACGAGAACTATCTGCGCGACGAGATCCTCAACCGCGGCCAGTGGACCATGACGGTCGACGCGGGCGTGGGTCAGCGCGGCCTCGAGGGTCGGGTGACCGTGAGCGGCTGTGTCGACATGGAGGTGGAGGCGGCGCACGACGAGTTCGTACCGATCAACCAGCCAACGCCGGCCCCGACACCCGCCGGGGGCTATCAGCCTGTGGCGCCTACGGTGCGGCCGGCTTGGACGCCGCGGGCTGCGGCACCGGCGGTTGCGCCGCAGGCCGCTCCCACGGTTCGGGCGCCAAGCTACCAGCCGCCGCAGCCGGCCAAGCAGCCCACCTACCAACCCACGCCCGTGCCAGAGGCGAAGACGACGCCGGCGCCCCGCTGGAGCCCCGCTCCGGTGGTGCAGCCAGCGCCTGTGCGAGGGCGTGAGGTGGAGGTGGCGCCAACCCGTCCGGCTGTGGCGCCGACGAACACCACGCGACCTGCTCCATCGATGCAGCCGGCTCCTGCGCGCCCCGCTGCTACACGACCGGCGGTGGCCCCTCCCGCGCCTGCAATGGGGCGCCCTGCGGCGCCTCCGCCGGCACCGTCCGTGACACCCCCGACCCGACCCGCTGCACCACAGCCGCAGCGTGCAAGCCAGCCCGTGCCAGCGCCGGCGCGCGCCACCTCGCCCGTCCAACCGGTCGCCAAGCCAACGCAGGGGGTCACGCTTCCGCGCGGAGGCGTGCAGCAGACATCGCCGCTGCAGGGCAGCCCGGCAGCCGCGCCCGTGAAGGGGGCGCCCGCGCTGGCGCCCGCCGCACCGGCCGGCACAGGGCTTCGCAAGAATGGCCGCCCGCGCATCACCCTGCCCGGCCAGCCGACCGTCCTCGAAGGCTCCGACGACACCTCGCTGCCGTCGCCCTTCCACGCC
>CAIQPA010000229.1 GCA_903873545.1 uncultured delta proteobacterium | reverse complement strand
TGAACTCTGCAGGCTCGTTGGGGAATTCAGTAAACCAGTAAATCATCTTGATCCGATCTGGTGGGATTGGCTCGCCGTTGTTCAGGTGGGCACCCGCCTTGGCCAGCAAAGCCGGATAAAGTCTTGTTTGCCAGCGGGCCGCCAGCCATTCCTCTCGTGGTCGGTTGTGGTGGCGGCGGCGGTGGCGGTGGCCAGAGCGGCCAGCGGGCAGCCGGCGGCGGCGCTTCGGGTGAGTCGCGCGGCTCGTCGCGGCCGGGCTTCTTCAGCTCTGCCGGTGCCCCTCGTGGCGGCGGCAACGGCGGTGGCGGCAACGGCGGCGGAAATCGCTAACCTGTAGCGGGCCACCGAACAGTCCTTGAGGCGGCAGTGGCGGAGCGGTAGGCTCCGCGCAGTCGCTCTCCTCCGCTGTGGACCGCATGTTGAGACCTCCCGAAACTTCGCCTCAGACGCAGTGGCGCCTGCCTCCGCCCCTCAAGGCCGGTGGCACCATCTACGTCTGCAGCGCAGCCGGGACTGTCTCGGGCGAGAGCCTGACCGCGGGCATGAAGCAGCTCTCCGAGGATGGCTTTCTGCTCCGTCATCAGCCCGCGCTGGTCGACAGCGCAGGCTACCTCGCGGGCAGCGACGAGGCCCGCCTCGCCGACCTCTCCGAGGCGATGCTCGCCTCCGATGTCGATGCAATCATCTGCGCGCGCGGCGGCTACGGCACGATGCGCCTCCTCGACCGGCTCCCCTGGGAGGCCTTCGCGGCGCAGCCCAAGTGGCTCGTCGGCTACTCCGACATCACCGCCTTCCATCTCGCCGCGGCCACCCGTGGCATCCAGACGCTGCACGGCCCCATGGTCGCGGGGCTCGAGAAGCATGCAACGGGGCTCTCGCGCGAAACCCTCCTAGGCGCCCTGGCAGACCGCCCTGCCGACTGGGCCGGCCTCCGCACCCGTACCGCCGGAGCCGTCACAGGCCGCCTGCTAGGCGGCAACCTCACCATGCTCGCCGCGCTGGCAGGCACCCCCTTCATGCCCTCGCTCCGCGGCGCCATCCTCGTGCTCGAAGAGATCGGCGAACCGCCCTACCGACTCGACCGGCTCGTCACCACGCTCCGGCTCTCCCGCGCGCTCGACGGCATCGCCGGCCTCGTGCTGGGCCAGTTCACCCGGTGCGGAACCGAGAGCCCAGCAGAGGTTGCAGCGCGCCTCTTCGACCTCCTCGGATTGGAGGGCATCCCCTCGGTCTGGGGGGCGTCAACGGGCCACGACGACCCCAACCTCGCGTGGCGCCACGGCGGGCTTGCACACCTCGATGCCGCGGCCGGCAGCCTCAACATGCTGGCCGAGGCCGACGAACCTGTCGCACCCGTCCTCCGCGCCCTCCCGACGCCACCTGGGTTGCCACTTGGCTCCATCCGGCCCGGGCCCGCGGGCATCGAGCCGCTTCGGGGCGCACGCCCTTCGAACGGTGTCTTCGGGCTGCTCGACGAGGCCCTCACGACGGGCGTCTGCACCGCGGCCCAGCTCGCCGTCTGGCGGCGCGGAGAGCTCACCCATCGCATCGCGCTCGGCACCACCGCAATCACCGCCGACGGGCTTCGCGAAGCGGTCACGCAAGACACCCGCTTCGACATCGCCTCGGTCACCAAGGCAGTCTGCACGGCGCTGCT
>CAIQPA010000228.1 GCA_903873545.1 uncultured delta proteobacterium | reverse complement strand
GAAAGACGGACCACCGCCGTCGCGCCGGCTGCCTCCACACCCTCCACCGCAAGATTCGCCACCACCTCCCAGCTCTCGCCGGGGTTGGCCTGGCCATCGCCGTTGCCAGTCACCTCACGCGCAATCGCCGGTCCCTGCCAGCTCAGGCGGGCGCTCGAGGTGTTGCTGTCTGCTTCGGTATCGCCCGCATCCTCGCTGCACGCCGCACCGGGGCACTGCCAGCCCGAGTTGGTGCAGAAGCAGAGGCGCTCGCAGCCGTCGACCGTGCCGGCCCACTGCTCTCCAACGCAGGCGCAGGCCGCGCCCGTCTCGGGCGTCGTGTCGCCGGCGCACGAGGTCGCCCCGGAGCCCGCACCGGTCTCGGTCGTCGGGCTGTCCGAACAGGCGGCGAACAGCAGACAGAAGAGTCCTGCGACGATGCTCTCGGGCCAACCCATCTTCATCTTTATCCTCCGGAATGCCACACGCTTCGCGGAGGCGCTCCGCGAACCCGGGCGCAGTCAACTACGCGGCCTCAGCGTATAGCCAACCTTTGCAGATTCGCTCAAGGCAATACGCGATGCCGCGCGACATCTGTGCGGCGGTGCGGACGAAGCGAAACGCTTGCGCGAGGCGCGGTGCGGTGTCAGTCATCGCCTCGCAGACTGAGCGGGCGCCAACGCCGGAGACACTGTGCCGTCACATCCCCTGATTCCATCCATCATCGACGGCTCCTACCTCGATGAAACCGACCGTGCGACCTTCGACGCCATCGACCCCGCGACGGGCCTCGTCACGGCCCGCGTGGTCGAAGCTACCGGCGCCGACATCGACCGAGCCGTGGCTGCCGCCAAGCGGGCGGTCGCGGGCAGCTGGGGCCGCAGCACTGCAGGCGAGCGGGTCGCGATGCTCCGACGGATTGCCGCGGGTATCAGAGCGCGTGCTTCCGAGTTCGTGGCTGCAGAGGTCCTCGACACAGGCAAGCCGGTGGCGCTTGCCTCGGCCCTCGACATCCCGCGCGGCGCAGCCAACTTCGACATCTATGCCGACCTCCTCTCCGCAGAGCACGAGGAGGTCTGGCGCGACGAGCGGGCCGACGGTACCCGCGCGCTACATTACAGCCACCGCCGCCCCATCGGCGTCGTCGCGGTCGTCTGCCCTTGGAACCTCCCCTTCCTGCTCATGACCTGGAAGGTGGCCCCCGCGCTGGCCTGCGGCAACGCCGTCATCGTGAAGCCCTCCGAAGAGACACCGCGCACCGCAGCGCTCCTCGCCGAGGTGATGCGCGAGGCGGGGCTCCCCGACGGGGTCTATCAGGTGGCGCAGGGCTTCGGCCCGGGCTCCGCTGGCGAACTGCTGACGAGCCACCCCGGCGTCGATGCCATCACCTTCACGGGAGAGTCCCGCACGGGTGAGGCCATCATGCGGGCCGCCGCCAGCGGCCTGCGCCCCGTCTCCTTCGAGCTCGGCGGAAAGAACGCCGCCATCATCTTTGCCGACGCAGACCTCGACGCAGCCATCAAGGGAACAGCCCGCTCGGTGATGCTGAACTCGGGGCAGATCTGTCTCTGCACGGAGCGCATCCTTGTGCAGCGGTCTGT
>CAIQPA010000227.1 GCA_903873545.1 uncultured delta proteobacterium | reverse complement strand
CCCTCGTCGGCCTGCCTAGAAGCCGTCGTCCGGTTCGACCTGCTCGCCGCTGCCCTGCACGGCGCCACCCTGCAAGATGAGATCGTTCACGGAGGGGTCGCCCGCAGTAGAGCCGGCCTCCGTCGGCTCAGTGCCCGCCAAGAAGAACTCGGTGCGCTTCCGCTTCGTCTCTGCGCTCACCAGCATGCCCGTCGCTGTATCGACGACGGCCGAGACAATGCCTTCCGGGGCTGCTGCGAAGGCTGGCGGCCGGCGCTGATCAATGGCTGCCCGCATCGCCTCGGTCCAGATCGGGACGGCGCTGCCACCGCCTGTCGCGCCGCGACCCAGCGGGCCGTTGTCGTCACGGCCGAGCCAGACACCCATCACAAGGTCGCTGGTGAAGCCGATGAACCAGGCATCGCGGGCGTCGTTGGTGGTCCCCGTCTTGCCCGCGATCTCCACCTTGAGCCGCTTCGCGTGTGTAGCCGTCCCCTCCTCCACGACAGAGCGCATGAGGGAGGTGGTGAGCCAGGCAACGGCCGGGTCGATGGCCCGAACGGGCGCGGCTGCATGCTGGTAGACGGTAGAGGCGCCATCATCGCCGAGCTGGCGCGGCCCGCGAATCTCCGTCACGAAGACGGGGGGTTCGTAGCTACCGCCGGCGGCGAAGGTGGCGAAGGCGTTGGTTGCCACGAGGGGTGAGGCTTCTGCCGAGCCGAGCGACAGCGTCAGGTTGTTGGTGAGGCCGGAGGTAAACCCGATGCTCTTGGCCAGGCTGATCACAGCCGGGATGGTTGCCTGCTCGAGTGCGCGCACCGCGATGACATTGCGCGACTGTGCGAGCGCGGTCCGGACAGACATGAGCCCTTTGAAGGAGCCGTCGTAGTTCTTGGGGCGCCAGGTCGTACTGCCGTCGATGACGAAGCTGGCAGGCTGATCGGCGTAGATGGTGGCGGCGGTCGCAGTGCGCGATGCAAGGAGCTGCGCGTAGACGAGGACCTTGAAGCTGCTGCCCATCTGGCGCTGCGCGGAGATGGCCCGCTGAAAGCCCGAGCCCGAGACCTGGTAGCCGCCGACGATGGCGCGCACGGTCCGCGTCGCTGGGTCGATGGCAACGATGGCGCCCTCGGCCTCGCCCGCGAGTCGGACGGGGGCGTCGTCGCCAACTGGCCCTCCGACCGGACGGACGACCGTGAAGAGACCTCCGACGGGGAACCGCTCTTTGAGGTCGGCCTCGTCCTTGGCGAATCGGATGAGCGGGTCGAGCTTGAGTTCGAGCCGGACTGCGGGGCCGAAACGCATCCAGACCTTTCCGCCTTCGATGGCGTCGACCATACCGACGGCCGGCTTGCCCGGTTTGAGGTCGCCGTTCAGGTGCTCTGCCTTGGCGGTCTTGAGCCACTTGTCGCGGTCGGTCTGCTTCACCAGCGTGCGCTTGGGGGTGACGAGGCCGTGCTCGGCGTCGTGCTTGCTGAGTCCCTTGCGGAGAGCGGCGACAGAGGCGCGCTGCAGGTCGAGATCGAGCGGGGTGTAGATGCTCCAGCCTGCGCCAAGCAGCTTGTCTTTGCCGAGCTCCCGGTCGAGCCATTCGCGCACGGCGACCACATAGTCAGGGGCGGCCCCCTCGGCGCCATCGCGCTTGGCGGGATCGACAAGGGTCACCTTGGCGTCGGAGGCCTGGGTCCACTCGGCGGCGGTGATAAAGCCCTTCTCCTTCATCTGACCGAGCACATAGCGACGGCGGCCGAGCGCTGCCTCGAGGTTCTTGAAGGGGTTGTAGCGATTGGGGGACTGCACCAGACCGGCGAGCAACGCGGCCTCATCGAGCGTCAACGCAGAGGCACCGTGGCCGAAGTAGAAGCGGCTCGCCTCCTCCACGCCGTAGGCCTGCGCGCCGAAGAAGACCTCGTTGAGATAGATGGCGAGGATGTCGTCTTTGCGCAGATAGCGGTCGAGTTTGACGGCGAGTTGCGCCTCCTGAATCTTGCGCTTGATGGTACGCTCAGGCGTCAGGATGAGGTTTTTGACCACCTGCTGTGTGATGGTGCTGGCGCCCTGCCCCAACTTTCCGCGCTGGAGGTTCCTGACCACCGCACGTACGAGGCCCATGTAGTCCACCCCTTCGTGCTCGTAGAAGTTGGCATCTTCGGCGGCCAGAAGCGCCTTGCGCATGACCATGGGGATTTCATCGAAGGGCAGCACCGTGCGCCGAATGAGATCGTCGCCGACGATCGTGGCGATAACCTGCCCGTCGGCTGCGTAGACGCGGGTCGTCTGCGCAGGTCGGTAGTCCTGCAGGGTGCGAATGTCTGGCAGGTCTTGCCCCCAGTACCAGAAGAGGCCCGCGACGCCGCCAGCTCCAACGGCCCCCGCAACGAGGAGCGAGCCAAGCCCCCAGATCACAACCTTGCGGCCCCAGCCTGCCGAGGCGGAGGGAGACTTCGCGGGCTTCTTGCCCTGCTTTCCGGTCGGCTTCACGCTGACACCACGATTTGTCCGTTCGCTGCTCACGCCGCCCTCACCATTCGTCGAACCGCCCCGCCATGGAGGCCCTCTACCACGACCGCTGCCCTGTCGCGCAACTTTGTCATGGCTGCCCAAAACGATGGAGGTAGCCGGCAGGTGCGACTGGGAGGAGCGTCCCGTCTTCTCGCTCGACGAAGCAGCCCGGATTGGCTGTGAGCCGCCCTACCTGGCTCCAGCCGCGACCCGGGCTGGCCGGTGCCGCAACGAGACGCACATAGTCGTCGCCGCCGGCAAGCTGCCAGGCAGTGAGCGTTTCACTATCCGCCGCGAGGTGTAGGAGCTGCTCGCGGCCCGGTAGCTGGTCGCTTACAACGAGCCCGCAGCCCGAGGCTCGCGCGAGGCGCGATGCATCGAGCAGGAGGCCATCGCTGATGTCGATGCCGGCGTGAGCGGCACGGAGGGCACCCGGGAGCAGCGGCTTCGGGGAGGGGCGCCGATGTGCCGTGACAGCCACCTCGCTCCGGTGCGGCTCTCCGCTTTCCAGAAGTGCCAGACCTGCGGCCGCCAGACCGAGCGGCCCGTCGACCCAGAGCCGGTCTCCGGCGCGACCACCACTCCGTGCGAGCAGGCGCGGTCCGGGCTTGCCGAAGAGCGTCAGCGCCAGCACAGCGGGCCCCTCGACCGACGTGGTGTCGCCGCCAATCAGCACAGGGTTGCACCAGCGCGCCGAGGCCGCCTCGAGCCCCTCGGCAAAGGCGTCGAGTTCCGCCGCGGAGAGATCGCTGGGGAGTGCCAGCGTGAGCAGCATTGCAGTCGGGCGGCCGCCCATCGCGAAGATGTCGCTCACGTTGCGCGCCAGGAGCTTGAAGCCCACATCCGACCAGCTGCTCCAGCGGAGGTCGAAGTGGCGCCCCTGCACCATGGCGTCGGTCACAACGAGCCGATCCTGCGCGGCGAGCAGCGCGCCGTCATCGCCCACGCTCCAGAGGCCCGACCGCCCGATCGACAGCCGGCGCGTCAGCCGCTCAATGACCGCATGCTCGTCGAGCCGGCTCACGGAAGCAGGTGTTGTTGCGCCTTCATCAGGCGGACGAGCCAGGCCGCGGCGACCGCCAGAAGCACCACCACAACGGCTGCCAAGCCCCACTTCACAGAGCGGCTCGCGGCGCCGACCGTCGTCTTGATCTGTTCGCGCGCGAGTGACTGCGCAACCATCTGCGCCCGCTGTACCAGCCCGCTCAGCGCAGCCGCAGAGGTCTCGTCGCCGGGGTAGTCCGCGAGGTGATGACGGTAGAGCCGGATGGCGTGATCCACCGCCTGTTCTTTGATCGCCAAGGCTTCGAACTCGGCATGCGCAGAGGCGTCAGACTCCTCTGCCACAAGCCTGCGAAAGGCACTCTCCACGCGGCCATAGGCGACCTTCCGGTTGGCTGGAATCTCCTCCCATGGCCTCCGCTTCTGTGCGTTGGCGAAGACCAGTCCGCACTTGTGGCAGGCAACCGCGTCGTCCTGCCGATGGCCACACTTGGGGCACTTGTGCGGGGGCAGGTCGGCCGTTGGCGGCGCGGCTTTAGGCGGCGGACCAACCGCGACCCGCTCGACAGCACCATGGGCACCGGTGGCCGCATAGCGGGTGCTGGCGACAGGCTGCGGAGGCGCTTCAGGCTTCGTTGGCCGAAGCAACGGAGAGGCCTCTCCGCAACGGCCGCAGACCACCCACACCGCCCCCTCTACGCTGCGCGCATCGGCGGCTTCGCCCTCGTGACCACAATGTTCGCAACGAATCTGCATCCTGCTCTCCAACGCTCGTCCGCAGGGTGGCGAACTGCGACGCGCGAATCAATCATCCCACGCCGAGCCCCGCGGAAACATCTCGCCGTCGGCATCAACGCTCCAGAGCTGGAGCGGGTGCGACAGCACCCCTTCCGGCGACCAAGAGAGCGCTCCGCAGACGCCCTCTACCTCTCGCTGCGCGAGGATTGCCGTGGCCCAGGCCTCGGGGGACGCCACGCCGGCGGGCAGCGAAGCTCTCCCTCGATCGGCCATCGTCGCTGCGTCGTAGACCTCGGCGTCGAACCGGGTGGGAGGCTCCGAAAAGGCGCCCTCAAACCGGTCGACAAATGCGCGGGCGGCATCGCGTTGATCATTCCACGGGCAGCTCTCGACCACGCTCAGATGGCCGAGGAAGGAGGCTGCGGTGGCGAGCTCCGGCCCCTCCCACGACCCCGTTCCGAAGAGGCGCAGCGGCGTTGGCTCATCGAACCAACCCTTTACGCCCAGCGCAGGGAGGAGCGCCGCACCTTGGCCTGCGGTTGCGACCGCGACGAGCACGGTGGGGCGACCACTCGTAGCAGCCGCGCCACGCGCCGCACGAGGCGCCTCTGGCCAGCCCACCTGCCCGTGCGAAGGAGCCTGCAGACGGGAGGTGCCCTGCTCCAGCGCCGACACCGTGCGGCCAAAGTCCCGCTGGGCCGCCGGGAACCGAACGAGACGCGACAGCGCAACTCCCCGCTCGGTGAGGCACCCCGCGAAGGCCTCCACCGCCTCGTCGCCAGCAGCACCCTCGGGTGCCACCATGGCGATTCGCGCGCCCTCGAGAGGCGCCACCCGTTCACAGATGGCGCGAAGCTCGTCGGCGGGTGCGGTGCGGCCGCGCAGCCGTTTGGACGGCAGGCCCTTGCCCGCTACACCGGAGAGGGAGAGCATCGACAGGCGAGTGGGTGCCAGCGCGCGCGCCACCTCCTCGGTCTCCAGCGCTCCTACCGGGCCGAGCACGAGCGAGGCACCCGCCTCCACCGCCCGCTCCGCCGCCGCGCGGGCCGAAGGCGCCGTGTCGAAGACCACCACCCTGATGCGGCTTCCGGTGAGCGCCAGCGACACAAGCGACACGACCCGCTTTCCGATGGCGGCCTGCTTGCCCGTGGTCGGAGCCAGCAGCGCAAGGACCGGAACGGCGGGGCCGGGCGGCGGCGCGGCGTGGGCTGACGGCATCGCAAGGAGCAGCGCGGCGAGCAGTGCAGCCCGCCTCACAGCTCCTCCGTTTCGGCGCGCGTCGAGAAGAGGTCGAGTAGGCCGGAATGAGAGGTCCGGTGTGCCTCCAAGAGCCGCGGCCACGCTGCATCAGCGGGCTGTGGCCAACGCGGCTGCAGCGTCACGATGAGGTCGCCTCGTCCGCCCTCGCGTCGGGGCAGCCCTCGTCCCGAGAGACGGAGTTTTGTGGTGGTCGGGTGGCGCGGCTCCAGCGTCACAAGCACCCGCCCCTCCGGAGCGGAGACGGAGATGTCGCCGCCGCCAAGCCACTCGACCATCGAGATGGGCTGCGAGATCCGCAGATCGTCACCCTTCACGGCCCCTGCCGGCATCTCCGAGCTCGCTACCTCGACCACCAGCGCGCCGCGTGCACGGCCGCGTTGCCAGCCGTGTCCGGCCCAACGCAGTCGCGCGCCCACCGCCGTCATGGGCGGGAAGGTGAACTCGAGTGTCCGGCCGCCCGCGGGCAGGGTCGCGCCATCGCTGCGCGATAGGAGGGGATAGGCGAGCCTCCTCTCTGTGCCCAGGACGAGCTCCCGCGGCGTGAAGTGGAGGCGGGTGACGAGGTCGAGCGAGCTGGCGTCGCTCCCCGTTGTGGCGGCCGCCATGGCGAGTTCGTCGAGCAGACGGATGTAGGCGGAGCGCGCCTCGTCGAAAGCAGCCTCGGAGGCACCGTCGCCCCGCCCGTCCGGGTGGGTCTGCCGCGCTCGCTGCCGAAAGGCCCGCTTGACCTGCGCCAGCGTCGCCCCGCGCGCCAGCCCCAGGATCTCGTAAGGGTCACGCAGCGGCATGGGTTGACTCAGCCTTGGCCGCCCAGATTGGCATACATCGCGTCGGCAAGCCGATAGGCAGCATCTTCGAGCGCAGAGAGGGCACCGCGGACCTCTTCGACACCCATCTGCTGGTCAAGCACCTGCCGGCAGTAGGCCAGCGCCGACAGCACTGCCTCCTGGTCCGACACCGGCAGCACGCTGGCATACTCCTGCAGGCTCCGCTCGGAGGTATACATGAGCCCCTCTGCCTTGTTGCGGAGTTCGGCCAGCTCGCGCTGCGACTCGTCGTCGATGCGACGCGCGTCGGCCTCATCGACGATGCGATGGATGTCGGCCTCCGAAAGCCCGCTCGCGGCATTCACCTGCACGGCGGTCTCGCGCCCCGTCCCGAGGTCGCGCGCTGTAACCTCCACAAGACCGTTCTGGTCGATATGGAAGGAGACATCGATCTGCGGCAGACCACGTGGCGCGGGCGCAATTCCGGTAAGTTGGAAACGAGCCAGGCTCGCATTGTCGCGCACCAGCGCACGCTCACCCTGCAGTACGTGGACCTCGACGAAGGGCTGGTTGTCGACCGCCGTCGTGAAGATCTCCGACACGGTGATCGGGATGGTCGAGTTGCGGGGAATCAGCGGGGTGAAAATTCCGCCCTGGGTCTCAACGCCGAGTGTCAGCGGCGTCACGTCGAGGAGCAGCACATCGGCCACCTCGCCGCGCATGACGCCTCCCTGTGTGGCGGCGCCGATGGCAACTACCTCGTCCGGGTTGACCTCCCGGTTGGGGGTACGCCCGAAGAACTCGCCAACGCGTGCCTGCACGAGCGGCATACGTGTCATGCCGCCGACGAGGATGACCTCGTCGATTTCCGATGTCTTAACACCGGCTGCCTTGAGCGCATCCCGACAGGGACCGAGCGTCTTCTGAACAAGCTCTTCGACAATGCCCTCATACTCAGAGCGCGAGATGGAGCGAATCAGGTGGAGGGGCCCCTGGGGACCTGAGGTGATGAAGGGGAGGTTGATCTCTGTGCCGGTGGCGCTTGAGAGTTCCTGCTTGGCCTTCTCTGCAGCCTCCTTGAGCCGCTGCAGCGCCATGCGATCCTCACGCAGTTCGATGCCCTTGGCCGCGAGGAACTCTTCGGAGAGCAGGTCCACGAGCCGACGGTCGAAGTCCTCGCCGCCGAGGAAGGTGTCGCCGCTCGTCGACCGGACCTCGAAGACGCCGTCTGACATCTGCAGAAGCGTGATATCGAAGGTGCCTCCGCCGAGATCATAGACTGCGTAGAGGCCGTCGCGGCCGTGGCTCGTGCCGTAGGCCAGGGCTGCCGCGGTCGGCTCGTTGATGATACGCAACACGTTGAGGCCAGCGATGCGACCCGCATCCTTGGTGGCCTGACGCTGCGCATCGTTGAAGTGAGCGGGCACCGTTACGATGGCGTCGTTGCACTCTTCGCCGAGGTAGTCCTCGGCGGTCTGCTTCATCTTCTTGAGCACCCAGGCGCTGATTTCGGGCGGGCTGTAGTCGCGTCCGCGCAGCCGGATCCAGGCATCGCCGGTGGGCGACGGCACGATTTCATACGAGACGTGAGACCGTGTATCGACCACAGCCGGTGCATCAAAGCGCTGGCCGATCAGGCGCTTGACGGCAACCGCAGTGTGCTCCCAATTGGTGATTGCTTGGCGCTTCGCAATCTGACCAACCAACCGCTCGCCGCTCTCGGTAAAGGCGACAACCGACGGGGTGGTGCGGCCGCCCTCACTGTTGGCGAGAACCAAAATCTCACCGTCTACGGAAACTGCGACGCACGAGTTCGTGGTCCCCAGATCAATGCCAATAACTCGGCCCATTCCGGCTCACCTCAAGTAGGGAATAAAGTTCGCTTGGGTATGCGACCCTCCACCGTTTCACAAGTATTGCCTTGCACAGCGGGTGGCGCCTCGACCCATGCTCCCTACCCTTCCGCCTCGTCTGAACGCTCGTCAGCCACCTCGATGACCTCGCCCTGCGCAGCCTGCGCCTCCGCAACCTCGAACGCAGGCGCTGCGGCCGGTGCGGCAATCGGTGAGGGGCCGCCAGTGGCCACCACAACCATCGCAGGCCGGAGGAGCCTGTCGTGGAGCTTGTAGGCGCGCTGGAACTCGCGGATGACCGTTCCCTCGGGGACCGAATCGTCGGCGAGCTGCTGCAGCGCCTCGTGCATCTGGGGGTCGAACAGCGTGCCCACCGCGCTTTCCGAAGTCACGCCGCGGCGCTCCATGGTCGTGACGAACTTGCGGTGCACGAGCCGAACACCCTGCACCATGTTGTCCACCTCGGCGATGCCGGTCGCATCCGCGGGGAGGTGCTCGACGGCGCGATGCAGGTCGTCGAGGACGCCAACCATATCTTTGATGACCCCCTCCGTCGCATACTGCTGGTCGTCGGCCCGCTCCTTGAGGTGGCGCTTCCGCTGGTTCTCCAGATCGGCAGCCTTCCGCTGCGCGAGGAGTTTGAACTGCTCCGCCTCCTGGCGCGCTACGGACAGCTCTACCTCGAGCGCCGCAACGGCATCCGAACTCTCCTCCTCGTCCGCAGGGAGAAAGATGTCGTCGTCGGTAGGCTTGTCAGTCTCTTGGCTCATGGCACCACTCGGCAGCAGAGGTTGAAAAAAGTCGGCACACCACTTTCGGCACGCAATCCAGATGCGCCAGATCCCCACGCTAGAAAAGCTCCGCAGCGAGCGAGTCCGCCAGCCGCCGCGCCTCGGGCGTGAAATGCACGTGGCCCTCTACCACGCGGCAGAGCCCCCTTTCAACCCAAGCGTCAAGGTGGGGCCCGAGTACGGCATCGACCTGACTGCTCCGGCCCCGAAGTTCAGCAAGCGAAAGCGGCGCCACGCGGCGGCAGGCCAGCATCAGAAGTTCGCGCAGATGGGTCTCGCTCGAAAGCTCCTCCGTCGAGAAGGAGGCCCGCTCGTCCGAGAGATAGCGACGTGTGGAGCGTTCGTTGGCACGCCGCTCCACCGTTGCGGAGGCGGCGTTGACGCGAAGCGAATGGGCGCCCGGCCCCAGTCCAACATAATCGTCGCCGACCCAGTAGCTGCTGTTGTGGCGCGACATGCCTCCCGCACGGGCAAAGTTGCTGATCTCGTACCGCTCAAAACCAGCCGCCGCGAGCCGCAGTTCGACCTCGTCGAAGCAGGAGGCGAGGAGGTCTTCATCCCAAGCCGCGAGCCTTCCACGCTCCTTTGCCACGGTGAAGGCCGTGCGCGGTTCGAAGGTCAGCTCGTAGGCTGAGAGATGGTCTATCTCGGGCCAGGTGGCGACCGTGGAGACCTCCTCCAGAAAGCCGGCCAACGTCGCGCCAGGCGCGCCGTAGATGAGATCGACCGAGAGATGGCGGATGCCGGCACCGTGGAGCCGCTCGACCGCGCGCCTGACGTCTGCGGCCGTATGGTTACGGCCAAGCGTCCGTAATACCTGATCGTCCAGGCTCTGGGCTCCGAGACTCACCCGGGTGAAGCCCAGGGAGGCCACCTGCTCTGCCCAGCCATCAAGCACCGACTCGGGGTTGACCTCCAGCGTGACCTCCAGGTCCGGCGTGCGCGCGGGCGCGGCAGCTTTTACGGCCTCGAGCAGCCGCCCGAGCGAAGCAGCCGAGAGCAGCGAGGGTGTCCCGCCGCCGAAATAGATGGTGGTCAGCCGTCTGCCCGCGAAGGCGTCGCGACGCTGCTCCAACTCGCGGAGCATCGCCTCCACAAAGTCTGCTTCCGGCACGGTGCGCATGACGGCGACCGTGAAGTCGCAGTAGGGACAGCGGCGAAGGCAGAAGGGCACATGGAGATAGACCCCCAGTCGGCCGGTTGGCGCGAGCTCATCCATCGCGCTCCTACGGTTCGACCCGCGCCGAAAAGATGCCCTGATCCGACTCGATGCGGAGGTTGGCGGGGCGGTGGTCGGCTGGCGCCGTTGCACCTGGGAAGTTGGCGTTGGAGGCCCCCTCCCAGAGCGACAGGCCGGGCTGCCGCGGAATCCCGAATCGGGGGGTAAAGTCCGACATCTGACACTCGACGGTACCGTAGGCGGGGACCGCGTCGACGCGGAGGAGATAGCGATCGTCGGCGTCGATGAGGACCCGGGTCCAGGCCTTCGACGTGTCGTTATGAACCGTGAGAAAGACAGAGCCCTGCTCAGTCTGACCGACATCGAAAAGCAGCCGCTGGACCCGCTGAGCGCCCCAAAATGAGGCCGACCAGACCAGGGAGGCGACTGCGGCGGCAGCGTAGCTACCGAGCATTGCCTTCCTCAGCCGTTCCAGTCCGGCGTAGCCGCCGAAGAGGTCGCCCCAGCGCCCGCGCGGCGCGGGAAGGGGCGGCGGGAGTGCTGCCATCCGTTGGGTGGTCGGCCGTGTCATGCGCCCCGCCTAACCCACCGGGCCGACGAGGGCAACAACGCATCGGAGGGCCGTTCGGCTTGCAACCCTGCCGCGCGGGGTGCTAGACTTCAGCCCTTGCACGCTCCTTGCGTGGCTGCAGGCGCCATCGACCGTTTCTCTTGCTCGCGCATCGGACCTCGGCCCCGGTTGCATTGCGACATGCCGAGGCGGAGATTGGAGTTCGGATGAAGTTTTCCTGCGAGGCCTGCGCGGCTCGCTATTACATGGACGACGAAAAGGTTCGTCACAAGACGCTGCGCATCCGATGCAAGAAGTGTGGGAATGTGATGACCGTCGGCGACGGCGAGACGACCCTCTCCGAGCAGGGAAGCGATCCGGACCTCGCCTCTATCGCACCTCGAGAGCACCTTCAGCCAACGGCCGATAGCGTCTGGTTCTATGCGGCTGCCGGTCAGACCTACGGCCCCTACGCGGAGGGCGAACTGCTCCGTCGGTTCGAGACAGGGCGCATCGCGGAAGAGGTCCATGTCTGGAAGCAGGGCTTCGAAGCCTGGCTCCCCGCCGGTGAAGTCGAAGCGTTTGCTGCGGCGATCCAGCATGCGCGACCCAGCCGTCAGCTGACGCAGTCGATCGACATCGGCGCGCTGAACCTTGCGCCGGTCGCCCCTGCGAGCAGGTCGGCGGCGACATCGACTACCGATAGCGATGCCGAGGCAAAGGCCCGCCTCACAGCACTCCGAGACGGCCTACGCAAAAGTCGCGGCGCGGAGAGTGGCACGAACCTCAAGCCGCAGTCGGCAGGCCCGGCCTCCGCCGCGGGTGTTGCCGCCGATGCCGGATTCGAGATGTCGGACCTGTTGGACGGCAGCATCGCCGACGCCACCGCAAGTCTCCTCGCAAAGGCGCAGGCTGCGCCCGCGCCGATGCCGGTCGAACCCGAACCTCCTGTCCCGACGGAGGAGCTTCCGAGCGAGGCCGAGGCTGCAAAGGCGGCAGAGGCCGCGGCGCCGGCAGCAGAACCCGCCGCATCTCCTTCCGTAGCGCCCGCGCCTTCCGGCGCCTCGTCGATTCCGCGGCTCCCCGTGCTCGCCGATGCGGCGCTGCTGCCGCAAGGTCAGGGGCCTGCGAGCGGCGCCATGGCGAGCGCGCTTGGTGGAGCCCCCACCGCCTCGCTGATGCTGCAGATCACGCAGAGCAAGTCGGCGAACCGTACCCGGATCTTGACCGGAGGTGGCATCGCCGCACTCGTGGTCGCTGGCGCTCTCTTTGGCCTGCGAGCGTCTGCGGACAAGCCTGAGGCCGAAGCGACCAGCGCCGAAACCAAAGCGGCACAGCCGGCGCCCACGCTGACACCCGAGCAGGCTGCGGTGAAGGCCGACCGGAGCGACAGCGCGGTCGCCGAAGCGAAGGAGCAGCTCCGCAATGCCATGCGCGAAGGGGCCTCGTCGGCGGTGACCACCATCATGAAGAAGCGCATGGCCGAAGATGCCGCCCGCAAGAAGCGGGGAATGTCGGCCGTCGCACGGACGACCAAGGTCGTCTTCAACGAAGCGACTGGCGCCATCGCCGAAACCGATATCAACGCCCCGGAGCAGCCGCCGGTTGCTTCCGCAACCGCGCGGGCACGTGGCATCGGCGTAGCCATTGCTGCACCCAAACTCGGTCGCGTGACCAGCGCAGCTGCGCTCCCTGCCAGCTACTTTGCCTCCGGCCTGCGCAAGGTCGAAGAGTCCATCCAGTACTGCAACCAGCGACAGCTCTCCGCCGAAGGCCGGCTGCGCAAGCCCCGCGTCGAGCTGAAGTTCAGCATCATGCCGTCGGGCCGGGTGAGCACGGTGGATTTCAACAACGAGATCGGCGCCACAACCTTCGCGGGCTGCATGCGCGGCAGGAAGGAGCGGTGGCTCTTCGCCCCGTTTGAAGGCGAGCCCCTGCAGATCGCCAAAACCTACATCGTCGAGTAGCGTCTTGCTGAGGCAGGAATGGATGGTTCAGATGCTGCGGCGACTCCTCAAAACTTTTGGAAAACCAGCCGGCGAGCCCCCTCGCCGGAACCGGCTCGACGCAATGCTTGATGGCGCGCGCGAGGGGTGGATGGCGGAGCTGCCGAAAAGCAGCGTCGCCCCCCTTCCCCTGCTCTACCGCCACGCCATTCGCGTCGAGCTAGCGGACGGCGCTTCGGCGCAGGGGCTCGACGAGGCGGGCTTCGACCGTTTCGCAGATGCCTGGTGCGCGCTGCTTGCCGAAAACGCGCGGCTGCCAGAGAGTTTGCAGATTCCGGAGGCATCCATTCATATGCCTCGAAACCTGCTCCTCGCCTACTTCGGCGACCAGTCGGCGCTGGCCCGCGAGGCCCAGAGCATGCTCCGCTATGTGGAGGCCCAGTTCGGCGTAGGCGGCTATGCGCAGGTGGAGATCCTGCTTCGGCTCTTTGAGACCGAGGCCATCACGCAGCGGAACAACGAGCGGAACATCTTCTTCGAGCGCTGCAACAAGAAGCTGCTCAGCGGCCGCCCCAAGAGCTCGCCGCCACGGGTGGAGCCATGGCAGGCAGCACTCTCGGACTCGCTCAAGCGACCTGGCGACGGGCTGCCCGCCGCACTCGCCGCGCTCGCCGACCATGCCGGCGCCCGCTTCCATCTCCTGTCGCAGGATCTGCAACAGGTGGAACGCTGGACGAACGCGGCGGCCAGGCTCTCTGCCGAGCAGCGGGCCGAATTCCTGCAGACCATCCCGGGCTGGCGCTTCCGCCCGGTCGACGACCTCGGTGCTGCCGACCTCACTGCGCACCTTGTGCGCATGACCCTGTTTGTTGGAACCGAGAACCACCTCCGTCAGCTCATCATGGCCTGTTACTTTGTCGCCCTCGCGACGGGTCGGACCGGGCAGGAGCCGCTCATCGCCGAAACACT
>CAIQPA010000226.1 GCA_903873545.1 uncultured delta proteobacterium | reverse complement strand
GCCTCATCGGCGCGCTGCCGAAGCCGGCGGTAGTTGGCCATCCCACTGCCTTCGCCGCTTCCGCTGCCGTCGCCGCTGCCCGAGGGTGGGGGCCAGAGCTGCCGGCGGCGGGCCTTGTCGGGACTGTCGAGCCAGGAGATCTCGCCAGCGCGGATGGTCTTGAGGAGCCCGGATGTTTCGGCGGTCTCCTGCCAGTCGATGCCGCGGAGCACGATGCCCGAGTAGCTCACGTTGCTCGACATCATCATGTCGGACTCGAGGTAGGCCGATGCCCCCTTTACCTCCGGCAGCTGGCGCAGCGAGGCGAGCAGCGGAGCCACGTTCCCCATGTCGTCGCCCGAACCAGAAGAGACGAGGACATGCGCCTTGGTCCCGACAATCTTGTCGCGCAGGTCGTTCTCAAAGCCGCCCATAACCGCCAGCACGATGATCATGGCGGTGACGCCGAGCGAGACAGCCAAGATGGAGAGCGTGGAGGTAAGGGATGGCAGACGCGGGTTGCTGCGGCTGCCGAAGTAGCGGCGCGCCAGCAGCCAGTGGTAGCTGGCGGTGAGCGCGACCTTCGGCTGCTGCGTCCCCTGATCGCTCATTCGGGGCGCATGTGGGGAAAGAGGATGACGTCGCGGATGGAGGCGCTGTCTGTCAGCAGCATGACGAGCCGGTCGATACCGATGCCCTCGCCTGCAGCAGGGGGCATGCCATACTCAAGGGCGCGGACATAGTCCTCGTCCATGGGCATCGCCTCGTCGTCACCGCCGGCCTTGGCCTCGAGCTGCGCAGCGAAGCGGCCATACTGGTCCTCGGGGTCGTTGAGCTCCGAGAAGGCGTTCGCCAGCTCACGGCCCAGCACATAGAGTTCGAAGCGGTCCACCAGTTCGGGGTTCGACTCTTTGCGCCGTGCGAGCGGTGAGGCGCTGGCGGGGAAGTCGACAACAAAGGTGGGCTGGGTGAGTGTGTGCTCCACGCGCCGTTCGAAGAGTTCGACGAGCAGTCTGCCCTTGTCGAGTTTGGCTACGTCGGCGCCAGCCTTGCGGGCCGCCTCGCGCAAGAAGTCGAGGTCGTCGAGCTGCGACTCGTCCACGCCGAGCGCCTCCGCCACACCTTCCGACATGCGGAGGCGGCGCCACGGACGGGCAAAGCTGACCTCCTGCTCCTCCGCGATGAACCGGATTTCGCCGGCCTCGTTGGGGGCATGGATGGTCGCGGCGACCTCGCACAGCATCTCTTCGGTGAGCTGCATCATGTCCTCCCAGGTCGCGTAGGCCTGGTAGAACTCGAGCATGGTGAACTCGGGGTTGTGCTTGCGCGACAAGCCCTCGTTGCGGAAGTTGCGGTTGATCTCGTAGACCCGCTCCATGCCGCCAACGAGGAGCCGCTTGAGGTAGAGCTCCGGCGCGATGCGCATGAAGAGCTGCATGTTGAGCGCGTTGTGGTGGGTCGCAAAGGGCCGAGCCGCCGCGCCGCCCGGCGTGGCATGCATCATGGGCGTCTCGACCTCGAGGTAGTCGCGGCGGTCGAGGAAGCTGCGGATGGCGCTGACGATGCGGGTCCGCTTGTAGAAGACCTCGCGGACCTCGTCATTCATCACCAGGTCGACGTATCGCATGCGGTAGCGCTGCTCGACATCGGAGAGACCCTTGAACTTGTCGGGGAGCGGGCGGATGCTCTTGGTGAGCATGATGATCTCGGTCGCGGCGACCGAAAGTTCGCCCGTCTTCGTGCGCATCAGTGTGCCGCGGAAGCCGAGGATGTCGCCGAGGTCGAAGGTGAGGAGGCGGTCGAAGAGCTCCTGGCCTACGCTGCCGAGCGAGACGAAGACCTGCAGGAAGTTGTCGTCGCTCGGCGCTCCTTTGAGACCCTCGCGGCAGGTGCGATCGGCAACCTTGAGGAAGGCGGCCTTGCCCATCTTGCGGAAGAGGCGGAGGCGTCCGGCAACGGTCACGGGGATGGCCCGCTCGGCGAGCTCCTCGGCGCTCAGCGAACCGGCCTCGGCATAGACCTGCGCGGCGGTGTGACTCACCTCAAAGCCGTTCGCGAAGGGGCTGGTGCCGGACTCGCGGAGGGCGTCCACCTTGGCCACACGCTCCTGCACGATGTGGTTGTCGAAGCGGTCGCGATAGGCAGAGATGCGTTGGTCGTGGCTCATGCGTGGGCCCGTCAGTAGGCTTCGTCGGAGGGCGCGACGGCAATGCCCTTGCGAGCTGCCATCGCGTTCGCGAACTGGAGGAGATAGGTGTCGATGAAGGGCTGCAGGTCGCCGTCGAGGACGCCGCCCGTGTTGCTGGTTTCGTGCTGGGTCCGGAGGTCTTTGACCATCTGGTAGGGAGCGAGGACGTAGCTCCGAATCTGGCTGCCCCAACCCACATCGGCCTTGTCGGCGTAGAGCGCTGCGTTGATGGCTTCGCGCTTGCGCTGCTCTTCTTCGTAGAGCCGGCTGCGGAGCATCTTCATGGCCGTGGAGCGGTTCTTGAGCTGCGAGCGCTCGCTCTGGCACTGCACGACGGTGTTGGTCGGGATGTGGGTGATTCGGACGGCCGAGTCGGTCCGATTGACGTGCTGTCCGCCGGAGCCCGAGGCGCGGTAGGTGTCGATGCGGAGGTCGGCCTCCTTGATGTCGACCTCGATGGCGTCGTCGATTTCGGGGAGCACGCCGACCGAGGCAAACGAGGTGTGGCGGCGGGCCTGGCTGTCGAAGGGGGAGATGCGCACGAGGCGATGCACGCCCGTCTCCGGTCGGAGGTAGCCGAAGGCGAACTCGCCGGTGACGTGGAAGGTGGCGCCCTTGATGCCCGCCTCTTCGCCATCCTGGTAGTCAAGGACCTCGGTCTTCCAGCCCTTCTTCTCACAGAAGCGGAGGTACATGCGGTAGAGCATGTGGGCCCAGTCTTGGCTCTCGGTGCCACCGGCGCCGGCGGCAATGGTGACGATGGCGTTGTTGCGATCGGTGGGGCCGCTGAGCATGCGCTCCAGCTGCATCTTTTCGAGTACCGCGTCGGCCTCGGCGAGGCCGACCTTGAGGTCCTCGGCGACAGCCTCTTCACCCATCTCGGCGCCCAGCTCGAGCAGCGCGCCGCAATCGGCAAGTTTGCCAGACAGCTCCTTGAAGAAGGTCAACACCTTCTCCAGGTTGGCCCGCTCCTGCATGACAGTCTGGGCCTTGTCCGCGTCTCCCCAGAAGGCGGGGTCAGACATCTGATAGTTCAGCTCTTCAAGTTTCTCGGTCTTGCGAGCGACGTCAAAGATACCCCCGGAGCTCGCCAAGCCGCTGATTCAGCGACTGGAGCTCTTCACGAAACTGTTCCATCTTTGGGACCCTGGGCGCGGCGCCGGATGGGCGCGTGTTGCGGCTGTCGGTTAGCCCCGCGCGAGCGGCTGCGTCAAGCGGCTTATGGGCTCAGGGGGCCGCGGCGGCAGCCTCGGCGAAGCGGGCCGCCTGCTTTGCGTAGTAGGGGTCGGTGGGCTGGTCGGCCTGCGCGCGGGCCGACTCGGTCGCAGCACCGGCATGGTCGCCGTTGGCAGCGAGGAGTTCTGCGAGCGTGTCGCGCAGACCGGCATCCTTGGGTGCAAGTTCGAGGCCGCGGCGGGCGATGGCGATACCGGTCTCCAGCTCCCGCTTCTCGCGGAAGTAGAACCAGGCAATGGCATTGGCTGTGCCCGCATCGGGCTCGGCTGCGAAGGCCCGCTCGGCGGCGGCAGCGGCGGCGGGTCCGTTGCCGGCCTTGAGGTAGGCGACCACGGTCTGCACCCGCGCCTCGGAGGCCTCGTTCGAGTCGGGGAAGTCGCGCTCGATGCGGACAAAGGTCTCGACCGCCTTGGCATACTGCTTCGAGCCACGGAGGAAGTGGTACTTTCCGAGCACCATGAGCGCCCTCCGGTCGAGGTCGGTGGCACTGCCCTTCGCCCGCTGGATGACGGTCTGCAGCGCAACTTCGGACTCGTTCGCGAGGCCGCGCACCGAGGCCCGGAAGCCGAAGTCGAAGAGCAGTTCGAGGTCGTCCGGCGCGGCCTTCACCTTCTCCCGGAGCGCCTCGAGCGTGCCCTTGCCCGAGAGGTCGTCGGTGAGCGCAGCGGCGAACTCGGTTGCAGGCAGGAAGCCGAAGATGCGGTCGATCTCGGTGCCGTCGCCGCGGAGCAGCAGAACGGTCGGATAGCCGACCACATGGTAGCGCTCCACGAGCGGAATGCCGGCCGCTGACTCGGCGTCGATGCGCATCGCAATCATGCCATCGGTGATGCTCGCCACCTCCTCGGTCGGGAAGACCTCGGCATCGAGCTTGTGACAGGGGCCGCACCAGGTGGCGTAGAGGTCGATGAGCAGCGGCTTGCCCGCGGCCTTGGCCTCTGCGAGCGCCGCTTCGAAGGAGCCCTCGGTCCAGCGCACGCCTGCGGCGGAGGCCCGGGCAGGAAGCAGGCAGAGGAGCGCGGCAGGGAGCAGAAGTGCGACAAGGAATCGGTAGGAAGCGCGGCGTGCGTTCATGGTTGGCTCAGGGTGAGTGGCTGCAGACGGTGGTCAGCGCATCGGGTGGTCGAGCCACTCGGGCAGGCCGGCGACAGCGGCGCGGGTGGCGGCATCGATGGGGAAGGCCCAGGCCTCGTAGAAGTTGATGAGGTTGAAGCCGGCCGCGCGCGACGACTCGATGACCCAGGTCTGGATGCGGGCGTTGTCGTCGTCGGCCGGCCGCTCCGATGAGGTCATGTTGCGGTAGCGGGCGAACACGGTTGAGAAGAGCTCCCAGCCGAACCGCTCCTGGAGCTGCAGGTAGGTCTCGAGCGCCGTCCAGACCGACCAGTTCGCAAAGTTGGGTGCGCGGCGCCAGGCGGCGATCGTCGAGGCGCGGCTCGCGGCGGTGATGGCCGGATGGGCCGATGCGCGCGGAGTGCCGGCCACCTCTTCGGAGAGATAGACCGACCAGAGGTTGCAGGTGGTTTCGGTGGTGCCGGGCAGGATCCAGTCGTTCCACTGGTGGTTGTGGCCGAACTCGTGGAAGGGGCCCCACATGCCGTCGGCGGCGCTGCCGCTCACGAGCGCCACCTGGGGCGCCGCGTCGAGGTGGCCCATCACGGGGTAACCGGAGTGGAGGTATCCAGCGCTGATCTCACGGTCTGCGACGATGCGCTCGGCGCGGAGCGTCGAACGGTCGAAGCCGCCGAGCGTGCCGGCCGCCGTCATCGCGCGGGCCCAGTAGTCCTGAGGCACAGCGGCGTCGGCGACCTCGAGCGCGACCGAGGCGGGGATGGTGCCAATCCAGCCTGCAGTCTCAATCTCTGCCCAGGGCGCGCCGAGCTGCTGCATCGCCTGCCAGTCGGCGAGCGTGTCGCGGCCGCGGACATGGTGGGCCATCGCGACGGCGCCCTCGATGGTCACCGTGACGGG
>CAIQPA010000225.1 GCA_903873545.1 uncultured delta proteobacterium | reverse complement strand
GGTGCAGTCAGATGGCCATGAGTTTGCGGAGGAGGATGTTGTCTTCGGCGCGTTGCTGGAGGGAGTGCTGGTGGGACATGGAGGTCTTGGTGCAGCGGAGGGTGTAGGGTCTGCCGGTGCGGATGGTGAGGGTTTCGAGGTCGAGATGGAAACGGCGGATCCAGTCTTCGATTCTGTCGCGATCTGCCTGCGGGCAGAGGAAGTCGTGGGTCGCGGCGTTGGGGTCGGCCATGAAGGTGCGGAGTTCTGCGAGGAGGGGATCGTTGGTTCGGGGGCGTCCATCGTTAGAGGATGATTCGGGAACGGCGCAGGGCCGGGTCCAGTTGTGATAGGGTTCGATGGGGCGCAGGGTTTCTATGGATAGGACGCTGATGGCGTGGGCGAGGGCGGCCTCGGGGACGGTGTCGGGAACGAGTTTTGTGCCGGTGGCCGCCCATTCGAGGAGGGCGGGTGCGAGGTGTTGGCGGATGGAGGAGAGTGAGCCATCAATTTTGAGGAAGGCGAGGGCGGCGTTCTGGTCCTTCGGGTTGGTGAGATGGATGGAGGCGCGGAGGATGATGAGGGCCTCCGGGAGGCAGGCGGACGTGAAAGTGTTGTAGTTGGTGAGGAAGGCTGAGCTGGGGTTTGGAGGGACGGGCAGGGAGATGAGTGTGCGGGTCAGGGCGAGTGCGGCGTCGGGTTCGCTGACGGAGCAGATGGCGTCGAGCACGAGGAAGAGAGGCATGCGATAGGATGCGGGAGATTCCGCGAGCCATGCAGACACGATGGGTTGGAACGGGGCGGAACCGAAGGCGCGTACGATGGCATGCCACAACGGGCGGTCGAGGGTGGCGAACGCGGATGGTGTCGCCATGCGCAGCAGGGAATCGAGGGCGCTGCGCGTGCCGGTTGCTGCGATGGCTCCGAGGGTTGCGGCGAAGGGTTCGCGGACGGTGGCGGCGTAATGGGCGACCTTCCACAGATCATACGACGGGCGGAATCGGGGCAGTGAACCCGGAAGATGTGTCAGGATTGCGGCGAGGAGCCGCTGGAATTCCGGGCGATCGGCGGCAGCCTTGCTCGTGGCCATGGCGGCGAGTTCCGCGCAGGCGGCCCGGGGTTCGGTGGCGACGAGGATGGCTTCGTGCATGTTCCGGGGCCAGAAGACGACGGCGGCGCGCCGGTACCAGTATTCGAGCGTGCAGCCGGCGTTGCCGGTATAGCCTTCGGAGTCCTGCTCGAGGGGTTTCCCTGCGTCGATCGGCAGCCGGGAGATGAGCGACCCCATGCTGAGGGGGATGGCTCCGCGCGGCAGCGGGCGGTCCTGTGCATCCCGCCAGTTGGTGGCCCCGAGGGATTCCTCGTAGATCTCGCCCATCTTTTCTTCGTTGCGGGCATTGTCCGCACCGATCTCACGGTAGCGCGACATGCGATAGCGGTACGAGGTGTAATCTTCTTCAAAGGCGCCCTCCAGTTCGCCGAGCCGGTGGAAGCTGACGAGGGCGAGGGCAGCAGTGAGACCGGCGGCGTCTGCGGCAGCGAGGAGCGCGCGGGCACGGGCAGCGTCGTCGCCTTTGAGGTTCCTGAGCGAGAAGTTGGCCTCGGTGTATTGGTGATCGAGGAGGACGACTGCGGGGCTTACGGGAGCGGGCCATGGCATGGCCTTGAGAGCCGGGATGAGGAGGTTTGCGTGTTCAGTGAGGGGCCGGTTCAGTGCGGCCGGGTTGCCTTGTGTCAGGACGAGATTGTAAACGAGACAGCAGCGTACCCCGTTAGTGACCTTCTCGACTTCATGTTCGCAGTCGGCGAAGAGGGCGGCGCTCTGGAATCGGCGCAGGCCGTCGCGCTGGCTGAAATCGACGGCGACTTCCTCGCCGCCGTGGCGCACAAGGAGCCGTCCGCCTTCATGCGCGGAAGGCAGGGCGATGATGAGCGTTCCGAACATGGCGGCGAGTTTTTCGGTGTCGCGGTGCGGCAGGAAGTGGCCGCCCTCCTGATAGATCAGGAGCTTGTAGAGTTCGGCGGAGACCTTGCCATCGACGCCGAGGTCTGCGGCGGCTTTGTCGACGGTGCGCTGGAGATAGCGCTGCCATTCCGGGGCGCGCAGGGAGAGCTTGGCG
>CAIQPA010000224.1 GCA_903873545.1 uncultured delta proteobacterium | reverse complement strand
TCACGGCGGCAGCCCGCATCCCCTTCGGTCCGGAACATGATCCCGGTGTGAAGCTCGGCATCGGGCTTGCGCTCCCCATCTCGCTGATCGACGCCATCACACCAGACTCCATCGCCGATTCCACCCTGTTCGCGCCGCTCGCAGATACGAAGATGCGCGAAGCTGCCGAACTCTCTCTATCCGTCACCCGCTCCTCCCTCTAAGGTCAACCCATGAACTCCTACGCTCCCTATACGCTTGCCGCTGCCGCACTGCTCGCCTGCCTCTCCGCAGGCTGCGAAGAGCACGACCATGACCACGATCATGCCTCCGAAACCCCCGCAGGCGAGGCCTGCGAGCACACCGCAGAGGGGCCAGCCCAAGCAATCGTCTCCACGGTCGGGAGCGGGCCGTCGCCCGCCGTCGGATACGACCACAAGCGCTACGATATTGAGCTCACCGGCCTCTCCTCCGGCTCCGGCGAGGGTTCTGCCGCCGGCTCCGGCGAGGGCTCTGCCGCCGCCGGCTTTACAGGGCTCGTCTCGCTGCCCGTCGATGCCGCTGGCGACTACATCCTCTTCTTCTCGTCCGATGTGCAGGTTGGTGTCTTCGCAGCCGACGGCGCCGAGGTCCCCCTCGAAGCGACAATGCAGCCCGTCCAGGAGTGTCCGGAAACCGTTGCCAAGGGGCTCACTTATCCGCTGGCGGTCGGCACCTACACCATCAGCATCTCCTCCTCGACCGCAGCCGCGGTGAGCCTTGTCGTGGAGCCTGCGGGTGCCGACGACCACCAGCACTGAGAGCTCGTAGGTGGCGCTGCTCTCGCTCGAGGCCATGGCGGCCGGCTACAACGGCCGCGCCATCCTGCCGCCCATCGACCTGCAGCTGCAGCGCGGCGAGACGCTCGCGCTCATCGGGCGGAACGGAGCAGGCAAGTCCACGCTGCTCCGCACGCTGCTCGGGCTCCAGCCGCCTGTCTCGGGCCGCATCCTTGCAGGGCCAGGCCTGCGTGTAGGTTACCTTCCGCAGCGCTCCGAGGTGCTCGCAGAGGCTCCGATGCGGGTGCGCGACTGGCTCCTGCTGGCCACCGACGAGGGGCGCAGTTTCCTCCGCCCCTTCATCCCGCGCGAGGTCCGCGATCGGGTCGCCGCCGCGGCCGAGCGTGCGCGGGTCGCAGACCTCCTCGACCATCAGGTGTCGGAGCTCTCCGAGGGCCAACGCCAGCGTGCAGCCTTGGCCCGTGCGCTTGTCTCGGCCCCCAACCTGCTCCTCCTCGATGAACCCACGAGCGCGCTGGACCGGGTCGCAGAGGAGATCGTCCTCTCGGTGGTCGACGAGATCCGCGGGCGCGGGGATGTAGGTGTCATCCTCATCACCCACTCGCTCCACGTGGCCGGCACCCACGCCTCTCGCGTGCTGCTGATCGACAAAGATGAGCATGTGGTCGAGACGGGCAGCTTCGCGGCGGTGAGCAGCGGTGCCAACTTCCGGCGGCTCTACGGTCTCTCGCACACCTCTGTCGCCGACTGCGGAGATCACTGATGGCGCAGCCCGTCTCCGAGTTCTTTGCTGCATGGGAGCTCTTCCGCGAGCCGGCGCTGGCCGGTGCCGTCGCCGGACTGTTGCTCGGTTGGGTCGGTCTCTACGTCGCCCTCCGGCGCATGGTCTTCCTCTCCGCGGCCATGACCCAGACCGCCGGTCTGGGCGTGATGCTCGCGCAGTGGGCGGCAGCGACCTTTGCGCTGACGGGCCTGCTCGCATCGCCAACGCTCTGGGCGGTCGCCTTCTCTGGCGGCGCGGCGGCAGCGCTCGCCGGCAGCGAGCGGCTCCGCATCGGTCGCGACCAGCTGCTCGGCGGCCTCTACCTGATGGGAGCCGCAGGCGCGATCCTGGTTGGCTCCAAGGTGGCCATCGACGCCCACGACGTGGAGACGGTCCTCTTCGGGAGCGCCGTCGCGGTGGCGCCCGAGGACTTTCAGCGGCTCCTGACCACCGCCATACTGCTTCTCTGCCTCCACCTCTGGCTGCGCCGTGGCTTCATTGCGGTCTCCTTCGATGCGGAGGGTGCGGCCGCGCGCGGGCTTCCTGTCGGGTTGCTCAAGGTGGTGCTGCTCGCCACGATCGCGCTCGCCGTCTCTGTTGCCACACGCACCATCGGCGCGCTGCCTGTCTTCGCCTTCTCCACGCTGCCTGCCCTCGCAGCGTCGAGGGTCTGCAGGAGCCTCGGTACCACGCTGCCGCTGGCGGCGTTGCTGGGCGCTGTGGCTGGCTTTGGCGGCTATCTCGCAGCCTTCGTCTGGGAGCTGCCCGTGGGAGCGAGTCAGACCGCGGTTGCGCTCAGTCTCTGGGCCTGCGCCGAGCTGGTGAGGTTGGCGCTACGGCGCTGATGCGGGTGCGGGCGCCGCGGCGGGCTTCGTCCCGTAGACCTTGGCGTGTTGCTTGCGCAGGCTGCTCATGATGGCCGGGAGCGTGGTGCGCGAGGCCCAGCGGATGACCATGTCGGGGAGCGGGATGCCCGGGTCGCCGTACAGCACGTAGCGGCAGTAGGTCCAGGTGGGGTCGGCCGGGAGGGCAGAGAGGACCCAGTAGCCAGCGCTCTCGTTCATGTTGCCCGAGCCCGGGATGTACTTGAAGAGGTTGACCCACGACCTGCGGCCGCTGACGGTCTTGTACCCAACCCAAGCGCGCATGTTCCAGGTCCGGTCGGGCACGGGCCAGGGGAGGTCGGTGACGCCGCCCAGGATATCGAACTCACCCTCGCGCCGAATCAGCCGCATCTCCGCCATGGAGGGGGCCCACTGGGTCTGCTTGGGGTAGTCTCGAAGGATGGCTGCGAGCTCCTCCACGGGTGCCTGGATGAGGCCGTTCACCTCGCCGCGGAAGGGCATGTTGGTATCCATGCTCCGGATGGTGTCGCCCTTCTTGAGCGCCTCAATCTGCGCGGCGCTAAGCTGCCGAATTGTGGGGGGCTCCACCTCGATGGCGGCCGCGAGGCCAGGCGCGAGGAGCAGGAGCGTGGCCACAACAGCGGCGACGGCAGAGCGGGAGAGATGGGCCAGGCGTTCGTGCATCAAGCGGTCGTCCATGCGAAATGGTGAGGCTCACGGGACGCCCCGCATAGCAGGTTATTCGCGGCTCCCGCCACCACGCTGCAACAGCCCCGTCGCCCCTCGGAATCGGTCGTCGCACAACTGCTCCCGAAAGTTCACGATCTTGCGCACTGGTCGCAACAATGTCGCCACATCCACTCTCTACTGCAGGGGTTGCAAGCCGCAGAGGGAGTCGACCATGACCAGTCCAGAGCCCCGCATCCCCAATCGATTCGTGCTCCTCTGGACGGGGCGCGAGTTCCCCCTCTACTGCCGGCTCGCAGTCGAGAGCCTGCTTCAGGTCGACGATCGATGCGAGGTGGAGATCCACCTCTTCGGGCAGGAGCCGGTCGCGGCCCCCCACTTCTGGCCCCTGCAGGTGCGCGACCGTGTCTCGTTCCTGCGCACCTCGCCCGAGGCGGCCTTCGATGCGACGGGCGACCTGGCTGCACCGCTCAAGGCCCTCTACAGCCGCATCCCGGCCTCCGCCCGCAGTGCGCAGAGCAACCTGCTGCGATATGCCATCCTCTATGACCGAGGCGGCATCTACCTCGATTTCGACATCCTCGCGCTCCGCGACTTCCGTCACCTGCTCCACCACCCCGCCTTTGTGGGAGAGGAGCAGGTCTGGAAGGTCGATGAGGCCCGCGTGGAGGGGCGCCGCGAGGCTTGGATGGCGGGACCTACGCTCTCCTACCTCGCTGCCTATGCCATCAACCGGAGCTGGTCTCTCGCGGGCGGGCGGTCGCTCGCAGGAACGAAGCTGGTGCGGGCGCTCGACGCCCTCTGGAGCGGTCCGAACCTGAACAACGCTGTCATCGGCGCCGAACCCCGCAGCGCCTTCGTGCGGAGGCTGCTGGTGGCGGCACTCGATGCCTCGCCCACCCGCCGGTTTGCGCTGGGCCCGACGCTGATCTCCAATGCGTGGCGGCGCGACAGCAGCGAAGTGGTGCGGCTCTCCTCGTCGGCCTTCTACTTCGAACCGCCGACCTACAGCTTCCGGTTCTTCGAGGGCAGGGCCGCAACGCCCCCCGCAGAGGCGCTGCTGGTCCACTATGTGAACAGCAACCATCGCCGCGAACTCGAGCGTCTCACCGTCGGGGAGATTGAGGCGAAGGCGCGTGGCCCGCTCTTCTACCAGCTGGCTGACGGTGTCTGCCGTCGCGCTGGAATCATCCGCGCCTCAGGCGC
>CAIQPA010000223.1 GCA_903873545.1 uncultured delta proteobacterium | reverse complement strand
TGACCATTCTCCCGCTCTCCGCAGCGCGCTCCAACGCAGGCTGCTGGGCCCCGTTTTGCTCCCCCTATGCGACAGGATTTTGGCATGGCAACGCTCACACTCCGCGACTCCGGCGAGGTCCTTCAGGACGCGCCCTCCATCGGCACCTTCCTCGAGAAGTTCGGCATCTGGTATCGCCGCTTTGAGGGCTCCGACACCCTCACCAAGGATGCCACCACCGACGAAATCCTCGCCGCCTACGAGGAGCCCATCAGCCGCCTCAAGCGCGAAGGCGGCTACGTCACTGCCGACGTCATCAACATCCACCCCGAGGTCCCCAACCTCGACACCCTGCTCGCCAAGTTCAGCCGCGAGCACTGGCACTCCGAGGACGAGGTCCGCTTCATCGTCCACGGCCGCGGCCTCTTCCACATCCACCCCAAGGAGGGGCCCGTCTTCTCCATCGAGGTGGTGAAGGGCGACATGATCAATGTGCCCCAGGGAACCCTCCACTGGTTTGACCTCTGCACCGACCGCACCGTCCGCGCCATCCGCCTCTTCCAGGACATGTCGGGCTGGACGCCGGAGTACACCGACTCGGGCGTGGATGGGAACTACGCGCCCCAGTGCTTTGGCCCTGCCGGCTCGGGCGCCACGGCCAGCGTCGCAGGTTCGCTCGCCGACCTGCTCCCCAAGAACTAGCCGAGCCTGCTCGCGGCCGACCTGACAGCGTCGGCGATCGGCCCGGGGATCTCTTCGGGGGAGAAGTGGCCCGCCTCGTGTCGCGAGACACGGGCGCCGGGCAGCGTCCGTTCGAGGTGGCTGATCACCCGACCCAGGATCGGATCGCGAACGCCCCAGACCAGCTCGATGGGGCCGGTGAACCCCGCAACGAAGTCGCGGCATCGCGCAAGCCCGGCAAGGCTGGGATGGTCGCCGCCCAGCGGCACCATCCGGGCAAGCGCGAGTGGCGCGACATTCTGCGAGAGCCCACGAAGCGGTGCCATGTAGGCGGCCGCCACCTCGCCCGAGATGCTGCTCCGCTCGTGCTGCGCCATCCAGAGTGTGCGCTGCGGAAAGCCGCCGAGCCGGAAGACCAGATCGGCAAGGCCGCGGCTGTGGGCGAAGCGGTGAAAGAAGGTGGGGCGTGCATCGGCGCGCGGCGGCCCGGCGACCGTGTTGGTCAGCACGATCGCGGCTGCGAGCCCGGGCCGGTCGGCGAGCGCGCGGAGTGCGATGGGGCCACCCCAGTCCTGCGCAACCACGATGACTTCGCGGAGCTGCATCGCCTCGAGCCAGCCACCGAACCAGGCCGCGTGGGCCTCGAGCGTGTGCTCCTCCGCCGTGATTCGTGATGAGTAGCCCAGCCCCATCAGGTCGGGGGCAAGACAGCGGAATGCTGACGGATCGAGCGCCAGCATCACCTTGCGCCAAAGGAAGCCCCAGGTCGGGTTGCCGTGCAGGAACACCACCGGCCGACCGCTCCCCCGTTCAAGCCACGACACCTCTTTGCCGTCGACCGCAACCCGCTGCTGCCGCAGGTCGCCGAGCTGCGAGGCAATCCTGGTAGGGAGCGGCGCCGTCACAGCGGACGCATCACAAAATTGACCTGCGTGGCATCGATAGGCTGCGGCGAGGCCGACTGCGCCAGCGACTGCCGAAGCCGCTGCACCACCACCTTCGCCAGCGCGAAGACCGTCTTGTGTGCGGCGAGGCTATCGGCAGCGAGCAGCGCCTCGAATCGGCTCCGGTCGAAGCAGAGCAGCTCGCTCGAACGGGTCGCGGTCACCGTCGCCGCGCGCGGGCCGGGGTCGAGCACCGCCATCTCTCCGATGCAGGCACCCGGACGAAGCGTGGTCAGAAACGTTCCACCCGCGGTCACGCGGAGTTCGCCGCTCTGGAGC
>CAIQPA010000222.1 GCA_903873545.1 uncultured delta proteobacterium | reverse complement strand
AGCGGGATCTGCCAGGCCGAGCCGCGGTCGCGGTCGGAGTAGTAGTGGAACTCGTCCATGATGACGTCGTGGACGCGGGCCTCGTCGCCGAAGCGGAGGGCCATCTGTGAGAGCACCTCTGCGGTGCAGCAGAGGATGGGCGCGGAGGGGTTGATGGAGGCGTCGCCCGTCATCATGCCCACCTGCTGCGGGCCGAAGAGCTTGCAGAGGGCGAAGAACTTCTCGCTGACCAGCGCCTTGATGGGGGCGGTGTAGACCGAGGTGCGGCCCTGCGTGAGGGCGAAGAAGTGGTGGGCGGTGGCGACGAGCGATTTCCCGGACCCTGTGGGGGTGTTGAGGATGACCGAGTTGCCCTGCATGATCTCAAGGATGGCCTCTTCCTGCGCGGGGTAGAGTTCGGCGCCGGTGGAGAGGACAAACTGGAGGAAGTGGTCGAAGGCCTCTTCGGGGGAGAGGCGGTGGGCGGTCGGGTCGACGGCGAGCGGAGCGGTGTTGAGGATTTCGGACATGGGCCCCGGGGTGTTTGCGTGGGGGCGGGCTTACCATGTGGGGCGGCACGGGCAAGCGGCGCTGCCTTTCTCGCTCCTCGGGGATGGCTGTGCTAGGGGCGCACTCCCGCGGCAAACGAGCGGGTTGGGCGTGCGCAGAACGAGGGTCGATGAGTGAGCTTAGGGTCGTCTTCCTGGGAACGAGCGCAGGCCGTCCGACACCGCGTCGGAGTGTCTCTGCGGTCTACCTGCAGTTCGGGGCCGACTCGGTGCTCTTCGACTGCGGCGAGGGGACGCAGCTTCAGGTGCTCAAGGCCGGGGTCCGGATCAGCAACCTCAAGGCCATCTGCATTACCCATTTCCATGGCGACCACATCAACGGGCTGCCGGGCTTTCTGGGTACGGTGGGGCTCAACGGCCACCGGGACCGCATGGTGCTGGCCGCTCCGCGGGGCATGGATCGCTACCTCGCGGTGCTGCGCGAGCTCTCCATCCTGAACCCCTCCTTTGAGCTCGACCTGGTGCAGAACAGCGTGGGCATGGTCTACGCGACCGAGGACTACACCATCGAGACGACCAAGCTGGACCATCGCGTTCCGGCCTATGGCTTCATCTTCCGCGAGCGTGATCTCGTGGGCCGTTTCGACCTCCAGAAGGCGATGGAGATGGGCATCGAGCCCGGTCCTGTCTTCGGTCGCCTTCAGCGTGGTGAGACCCTCACGCTCGAGGATGGCCGGCAGGTGCGCCCGACCGATGTGCTCGGGCCGACGCGCAAGGGCCGCTCGGTGGCCTACATCACCGACACCCGTCCGAGCGCGACGGTGGTGGAGGCTGTAGCGGGCGTGGACATCCTCATCCACGAGGCGACCTACCTCTCCGGGCTGCGCGACCAGGCGATGGCGCGCAAACACTCCACCGTCTCGGAGGCCGCCATGGTGGCGCGCGAGGCGGGCGTGAAGCAGCTCATCCTCACCCACATCTCGCCCAAGCACACCTCGGCGCGCGAGATCCTGCGCGAGGCCAAGGCCATCTTCCCCGAGAGCTATCTCGCGGAGGATTTCTCCGAGTTTGTGCTGCCTGTACCCGAGTAGCGCGCCGTCACGCGAGGCGTTAGGATTGCGCCCGGTTACAGTCGGGGGTAGCCGCAGCGCACCCCACATCTTTTGGAGGAGTTGCCATGATGAAGTCGATGATGAAGGTTGCCGGTCTTTCGCTCTCGCTTGCCCTTGTTGCCTGTGGCGGCATCTCGTCCGAGAAGCCGGCCGATGCTCCGAAGGTGCTCGCTGCCAAGGCCGCGAAGCCTGCGCTGGTGCGGTTCGTGAACGCGGCAGAGGGCGTCGCGTCGGCCCAGTTCACCGTTGGCGACAAGTCCGTTGAGGCGAACCTGGTTCCCGGCGCCTTCATGACCAGCCGCGCGGAGGTGCCGTCGGGCGACCAGACGCTGAAGGTGCTGGGTGGCGGTACGGCTTCGATCTTCGAGAGCAAGCTCAACCTCACGGCAGAGGGCAGCTACACGGTGGTGCTCTTGGGCAACGCCTCGGGTCCGGGTCTCTCCGGTCGCCTCGATGCCATCGTGCTGGAGGATGGTCCGCAGACGATCGCTTCCGGCAAGAGCCTCGTTCGGTTTGTCCACGCGGTTCCGGGCGGCCCGGCCGTCTCCTTCTCGAGCGCCAAGGGGCAGACCTACGTGAGCGGCGTTACCTACGAGCGCACGACGCCCTGGGTGGCCGGCCCCGGCGAGAGCGAGAATGTGCGCATCGTCATCGACCAGACCGAGGCCTACACGGCCTCGGTTCCCTTCTCGGAGGGCCGTCTCTACACGGTCATCGCCCGTCCGAAGGGTGAGAGCTTTGCCTATGTTGTCATCAACGAGCGT
>CAIQPA010000221.1 GCA_903873545.1 uncultured delta proteobacterium | reverse complement strand
TGGCGACGGCGACGGTGGTGATGCGTGAGGGTTCGGCGGACTGGGCGCAGGTGGAGCGCGCGGTTCGTGGGATGGAGGGGCTGAGCGAGGTGGCTCGGATCGAGCGTGTCGGGACGACGCTTCCGCGCCTGTCGCCGGGTTTGAGGAGGGCCAAGGGGGGTCCGTTTCGCGTGGATGCAGGGCAGGCAGGCCTGCTTCGCTGGTCGTTCGTCTCGGGGTTGTTGCTGTTATCGGTTTTTGCCGGGCTGCTGGCTGCCGCAGGTCGCTGGAGTTCGCGATGACGGGCTGGGGTTGGAGGCGGGTAGAGGATGGCTCGGAGTGGCTCTTGGCGTCGGGCGTGGTCGGCTGGGTGAGCCAGCAGGAGGAGGCGACGGCAAAGGGCATCGTGGCTGAACTGTCGCAGCTGGAGGCGCGTCGGGCCCGGTTGGAGGAGGAGTTGGTGACGGCAGTAGCCTCTGCGCGGGCGGAGGCGCTGGCCTCGTCGCGGCATGAGATGGAGCGGTTGCTGGATGTGCTGGCGGGTCGTCCGCAGGAGGTGGCGCGCCGGACAGCAATGCTTGCGATGCTGATTGCAGAGGCGATGCTAGGGCGTCTTGCGGAGCGGGAGGCAGCGGTGCTTGATGTGCTGTTGTCGCGCGCGCTGGAGGGTTTGGCAGGCGAGCGTGAGCTTGTGGTGCGTGCGGCGCCGCGGATTGCGGCCTCGGTTCAGGCCCGGTTGGGCGAGAGGGCGGAAGGGCTGGCGGTGCGTGTGGATGGCAGTTTGAGCGGTGCTGATCTGGTCGTCGAGTTTGCTCGCGGTCAGAGCGACGCTCGTCTGCGGAGTCAGCTTCAGCTGTTACAGGGGCTGCTTGAGGTTTGTCCGGATGAGCTCAGCTAGCCGCACCGCCTGGGTGAGGTTGCTGGACGAGCGGCTTCGTTCCGGTCGTTCGGCGCTGCTGTCTGGGCGGGTGGCGTGGGTAGGCGGTGGCCTGATCGAGGCCTGTGTGTCCGATGTGGTTGTGGGGCAGCTGTGCGACATCGAGGTTGGGGCGGGGTCTGTCCGGGCAGAGGTGGTAGGGGTTGAAGGCGAGCGGGCGCGGTTGCTTCCGTGGGGGAGTGCGGAGGGGGTTGGTGTAGGTGCTCGGGTTCGGGTTCGTCGCACGCCAGGCGGCCGTATGCGGGTGGAGGAGGCGCTGGGACGCGTGCTGGACGGGCTCGGCGAGCCGATCGATGGCGGTGCTGCGGTGGCTCGCCTGCCCGATGCTCCACTGGCCGGATTTTTGCGGAGGTCTGTGGGCGTCGCGGATCGGTTTGAGACGGGTGTGGCAGGGCTGGATGCGCTGGCGCCGATCGGGCGGGGTGCGCGTGTTGCGGTGATTGGTGAGGCGGGTTCCGGAAAGACCTATCTGCTGCGGCAGCTGCGTGAGCGGATGTCGGAGGATGTTGTGGTCATCGGTCTGGTGGGGGAGCGGGCGCGCGAGGCGTCTGCGCTGGTAGCCGAGGTATTCGGTGGCCCGCTGTCGGCGCGGACGACTGTGGTGGTAGCGAGTTCGGAGGCGGCTGCATCGGAGCGGGTTGCTGCTGCGGAGCTGGCTGCGGAGCTTGCGGACGGGTGGCGCGGCCGCGGGCGCTCCTGTCTGCTGCTGTTGGATTCGCTGACGCGGTATGCGCGGGCGCTTCGTGAGGTTGCTCAGGTGCGAGGAGAGCCGATGAGCGCATCGGGCTTTCCCGTGACGATGGGGTCGTCGATGGCTCGGCTGCTGGAGAAGGCCGGCGCGGGTTTGGAGGGATCTGTGACGGGTATCTACTCGGTTCTGTCGTCTTCGGAGGCGGAGCAGGGGGTGGTCGCGGAGGAGGTGCGGAGTCTGGTGGATGTTCAGCTGGTGTTGCGCCGTCGTCTGGCGGATCGAGGTCAGTTCCCTGCGGTGGATTGGGTGGCGAGCATGAGCCGGCTATCGGACGACCTGCTGACACCGGAGGAGCTGGAGGTTGCACGGGTGTGCCGAGGTGGGTTGGGCCTTCTGGAGCAGCACCGCGATGCGATCGATCTCGGGTACTATCGGCCGGGGAGTCGTCCCGCGTTGGATGCGGCGATCGCGGAGGAGGAGGCAGTTCGTCGGGCGCTGATGGGTGGGTCGGGCGCTTCGTCGTGGTCGGAGCTCCGGGCAATCGCATCGCGGCTGCGGAGGTGAGGCTGGCACTGCTGGCGATGGAGGGGATGCGGCTGGAGTCGCAGTTGGTGGATGCCTCAACGCGGCTGTTACGGGCCAGTGGGCGGCAGGCGGCATGCGAAGCTGCCTATGCCGTCGCGGCATCCCGATGGGAGGCGGCGGAGCGTGCTGCGCGGTATGATGAGGGTGTGGGGCCGGAGGGTCTAACGGTAGCGGCGCTCGAGGCGGGTCGGGCGGAGCGGTTGGCTGCTGCGACACGGCTGCGGCCGGAGCTGGATGCGGCGCAGCGCGCGGTGGTGTCGGCGGCGGCTGAGGTTGTCTTGGCGGAGGCGGAGGAGCTGTCGGCGCGGCAGGCGCTGGAACGGCACCGGCGGGTGGTTGGGCGTCGGGATGCGGCGGGCAGTTCGGGGGAGTCGGGGTGATTGCACTTGCGTCTGTCGGCCGGAATGGGTGACGGTGTGGCGAGGCGGAGGTGTACGTGTCGGAAGGGTTGCCGTTTTCGAAGTTGACGGAGGGGAGCAGCGTTGCGCTGACGGGGACGGTAGCTCGTGTGCGTTACCGGTCGTCGGACGGTCAGTTTGCCGTGTTCACGATGCTGAGCGAGACGCGCGAGAGTTGGGTCGTACGGAGTCGCGCAGGGAGCATCGAGGAGGGTGAGCGTGTGCGTGTCTCGGGCAGGCTGAAGCGGTTCCGGACGGGGGAATTGCAGGTTGAGGCGGAGCAGGTGGAGGTGGTGTTGCCTGTGGAGCGGGACGGCATGGTTGCCTTTCTCGGCTCTGGAGTGCTGCCTGGTGTTGGCGAGGCATGGGCTGCGAAGATTGTGGCTGCGTTTGGCGCGCAGACCTTTGAGGTTCTGGACGAGGAGCCGGAGCGTCTGCTGACGCTTCGCGGCTTTGGCGCGAAGCGTTTGGCGGAGGTGAAGGAGCGGTGGCAGGCGCGCCGGTCAGACCGCGAGGTGATGTCCTTTCTGCAGGGGCTCGGACTTACGGCGGCGCTGGCGGCGCGGGTTCACAAGGCCTTTGGTAGTGGCACAGCGCGTGTGGTGCAGGAGAACCCCTATCTGCTTGCGCGTGTGGTGCACGGGGTGGGATTCCGCCGTGCGGATCAGATTGCGGCGCAGGTTGGCATTGTGGGGGATGATCCGCGCCGTGCGCTGGCGGCTGTCTATCATGCCGTTCTGGTGGCGGAGGACGAGGGACATACGGCGGCCAGCTCGGAGTGGTTGGAACAGCTGGCGATGGAGGTTGCGGGGCTGAGCGGGTCGGTGGTGTCGCGAGCGATTGCGGCGGCGTTGCAGGAGGGCGAGCTGGAGGCCTGCGAGGCGACGCTCGCCGACGGGGCGCGGCAGTCCGGCTATCAGCGAAAGGAGATGAGCGGGCTCGAAGAGCGGCTGGCGGAGCAGGTCGTCGCGCTCGCCGGAAGGCAGGGTGCGTGGGGTCCGAGCCGGGCAGAAGAGGTAGAGGGGAGCGGCGGTGGACGAGCGGTGCGGTTGGCTGCGACGCAGGTTGCGGCGCTGCTCGGAATTTCTCGCAGTGGTCTTGCGGTGCTGACGGGCGGTCCTGGGACGGGCAAGACGACGATCGTGCGGACCTTCGCAGAGCAGGTGTTGCGCGCTGGGGGCCAGGTTGCGCTGGCGGCGCCGACCGGACGGGCGGCGCGCCGGATGCAAGAGGCGACGGGCATCGTGGCGAAGACGGTGCATCGCCTGCTGGAGTTCGATCCGCGGACGGGGAGGTTTCTGCGTGGCCGCGGGCTAGCGATCGAGGCGTCCGTCGTTGTGGTGGACGAGGCGAGTATGCTCGACACCGCGCTCGCGGTTGCGCTTCTGGAGGCAATCGGACCGGAGAGCCAGCTGGTGCTTGTGGGCGATGAGG
>CAIQPA010000220.1 GCA_903873545.1 uncultured delta proteobacterium | reverse complement strand
GCAGTCGCAGTCTACAACCATTTCAAGCGGCTGCGCGCCGAGAACGACGGCAGCGACGAGGTCGAACTGACCAAGAGCAACATCCTGGTGATCGGCCCGACCGGCTCGGGCAAGACGCTCCTGGCCCGCTCCATCGCGAAGAAGCTGGGCGTCCCCTTCACCATGGCCGACGCGACCAGTCTCACCGAGGCCGGATATGTGGGTGAGGATGTGGAGGGGCTGATCAAGAACCTCTGGCTGGCAGCCAACCGCGACCCCGAACTGGCAGCCAAAGGGGTGGTCTGCATCGATGAGGTCGACAAGATCGGGCGCTCGGGCGGCAGTGCCGCTTCGACGCGCGACGTCGGTGGAGAGGGGGTGCAGCAGGCGCTGCTCAAGATCATCGAGAGCCAGAAGGTCTCCATCCCGCCCGACGGCAACCGGAACCGGCCGCAGCAGGAGCTCATCCAGATCGACACCAAGAATGTACTCTTCATCTGCTGCGGCAGCTTCGAAGGGCTCGAGGAGATCATCGCCCGCCGGCTGAAGAAGTCTGTCATCGGGTTTGGCGCCACCACCTCCGGCGACCTCGCCTCACGCAATGAGATCCTCCGGCAGGTGCGGAGTGAAGACCTCGCCGCCTACGGCCTGATCCCTGAATTCATCGGGCGGCTCCCCGTGGTCGTTACGCTCGACGACCTCGACGAGGCGGCGCTTGTGGAGATTCTCTGGCGCCCCAAGAACGCGCTGGTGAAGCAGTACCAGCGCATGTTCGAGATCGAAGGGGTCAAGCTCCGCTTCGACGACGATGCGCTCGCCCACGTTGTTGCGCTCGCCGTAAAGCGGAAGAGCGGCGCCCGGGGCCTGCGGGCCATTATGGAGCAGGTGATGCTCGACATCATGTTCGACCTGCCGACCATGGAGGGTGTGACGGAGGTGGTCATCACCGCGGCCTGCGCGGCTGGCACAGCGCCGCCTACCCTGCTTCGCACCGCCGCTTAGAGGGCGGGCTCGAGGTAGACGTTGAGCGTTACCGTCCGACCAGGCTCGACGACGATACCCTCGGTGCGCTGCCAGTCCACCGCGATGGCGCGCCAGGAGAGGGTGTGCGGACCGGCCTCCAGGCGAAGTCCGCTGACCGGCGTGACCCGCCCGGTCTTTCGGCCGTCCACCCAGAGCTCCGCCGGCAGGTCGGAGTTGGTTCGCAGCGTGCCGAACTCGCCCTGCACCCAGAATGGGTGCTCGTAGGGCCGCGCGAGAAAGCCGTCGCCCGCTTCGCGCAGAACTACCGCCCGCATGCAATCGGCCGCGGCACCGGAGGCCGCGAGCGAGGTCTGCTCCTCCACCGCCTCTTCGGTGAGCTCCGTGGTGAGCGTCAGCATCGGCTCGCCTGCGGTGGCGGGCCGGTGGGATAGCGACAGACAGCCGCGGAGCTCCTCCGCAGCCGCAGCGAGCGCGCCCTCCCCGCGAAGGGCGACGACGGCGTATGAACCAAGCTGTCCTGCGTGGGCCCGGGTGACGCCCAAGGAGCCGAAGCCGTCTCGCTCACCCCAGACCCATTCGATCTTTGCGTAGGGCGCGACAGCACCATCGAAGCGGATCGAAACCTCGTTTTCTGATGCAAAACAAACACTTGAACAGAATACAACCGCGCCCAAAAACATAATGAAGGGGCCAGCGATTCGTGGCAGATCTGCAGGGGTTCGGTTCGAGCGCAGGAGCTTCAGCATGAAGGTCGTTGTGTCGGTTGCAGGCGAGAGAGTGACGGTCGCATCGGTCGTTCACCTCGGCGACTACTGCGTCGGCCGTCACGGCGGGTCAAGCCTTCATCTCACCCATCCGACCGTGTCGCGTCGGCATGCACGCTTGCGCTGGGATGGGTCGGCGCTCTGGGTGCTCGACGAGAGCACCGAGAAGCGGAGCTGGATCAACGGACAGAGGCTCGAAGGTTGGAGCCCGTGGTGGCCAGGCGACGCGTTGCGGCTCGGCGCGGTGAGCCTCGAACTGGTCTCAGGTCCGCCCGCAGCGGGGCTTACGGGCCTGCCGCTAGCGACTACACCCGCGCCGCTGGAGGACGACCCGTCGCTGCCGGATACTGCACCGCACGTGGCGCTATCGGCGGTTCCCTCTCGCCCTCGCGGACTTCGGTGGTCCGCCACCAGCGCAGCCTCCCTCGCCGCATTTTTTGCGGTTTGGGTTGCGCTGTTCTGGTGAAAGTGGAGCCTATCGGGTTCGAACCGATGACTTCCGCCTTGCAAAGGCGGCGCTCTCCCAACTGAGCTAAGGCCCCGACACAATCCCGTCGGGCGGGTAAGTGGACCAAGCAGGACTTGAACCTGCGACTTCACGCTTATCAAGCGTGCGCTCTAACCACCTGAGCTATTGGTCCGTAGGTAGAGGGAGCCGCTGCTAGACGATGACCCAGCAACGGTCAACCCCCCGGAAACAGTTTCGACAGGAAGCCGAGGAATCGGGCCTCTTCGAACTTGACCGGCGCCCAGCGCCACAGCACAAGGCGCCCTGCTCGGCGCCATTCAAACGGCCGCCCGGCCAAGGAGGAGCGTGCGCATCATCGCTGGCGATCGAAAGGGTGCGACCCTCTTTGCACCGCGCGGAATGAACACCCGCCCGACCTCGGGGAAGGTGCGTGAGTCGCTCTTTAACCAGCTCGCACACGGAGGGCTGGAGGCGGGGTTTGAGGGGCTTCGGGTGCTAGACCTCTTCGCAGGTTCCGGCGCGCTCGGGCTCGAGGCGCTGAGCCGCGGCGCGGCTTCGGCGGTGATGGTGGACGGAGACGGCGGCGCGATCGCTGCCATGGAGCGCAACACTGCAGCGCTACGCTACCAGGACCGGGTACGGATTGTGCGCGGCAGGCTTCCGCAGGCGTTGGGCCGGCTGACAGGGAGCAGCTTCGACCTCATTTTCTGCGACCCGCCGTATGGGACGGTCGATGCTGTCGCGCTCGTCACAGCACTCTGGCAAGCGCGCCTCGTCGCCCCCGGTGCAACGCTGGTCTGGGAGGATGGGAGCGACCATGCGCCCCCACTCGAAGCGCTCGCCGAGCCGGTTCACCATCGGGCGCACGGCGATACGGTCATGACCGTCTGGCGGCTTTCGGATGACGCACCGCATTGAGTCTGCTAGCCTGCCGAGAACCACCCGTGTCTCGGCAGACGAAATGCAGCGAATTGCGCTCTACCCCGGCAGTTTCGACCCGCTCACCAACGGGCATGTGAACATCATCGAGCGCGGATTGGCGCTCTGTGATGAGCTCGTGGTCGCCATTGTTCACAACCCGAACAAGGCACCGATGTTCTCGGTCGAGGAGCGGATGGAGATCCTGCGCGAGGTCTTTCCCGATGAGAAGCGGGTGCGGCTGACCACCTTCTCCGGGCTGTTGGTCAACTACGCGCGGGAGGTGGGAGCCAACTCGATTCTGCGTGGTCTCCGAGCGGTTGCGGACTTCGAGTATGAGTCTCAGATGGCCAACATGAACCGCCGGCTTGCGCCGGAAGTGGAGACGATGTTTCTGATGGCAGAGCCGGGCAGTTTCTTCGTGAGTTCAAGGCTGGTGAAGGAGGTGGCGCTGCTAGGCGGCGACATCTCGGGTTCGGTGCCGCCGCAGGCGCTGGCCAGACTCACCGCGAAGATCAATCAACTTCAGGGCAAGGGATCGTGATGCGAGTTTCTCAGCGGGTGCAGCAGATTCCGGCCTCTCCGACGCTCGCCATCGATGCAAAGGCCAAGGCGCTCATCGCCCAAGGGGTGGACGTCGTCTCCTTTGGCACGGGCGAGCCCGACTTTGTGACACCCAAGCCCATCTGTGACGCTGTCGTGCGGGCCATGGAGGCGGGTCAGACCAAGTACACTGCCGTTGGTGGTACCGCAGAGCTCAAGGCCGCCATTCGTGGCTACTACGAGCCGCGGCTGGGGGTCTCCTACAGCGACGCGGAGATCATTGCCTCCTGCGGCGGCAAGCACTCGCTCTACAACCTCTTTCTCGCCCTGCTCGACCCGGGCGATGAGGTGATTCTGCCTGCCCCCTTCTGGGTCAGCTACCCCGTACAGATTGAGATGGCCGGCGGACTTCCTGTCATCGTACACGGCCGCCCGGAGGACGACTTTGTTCCCTCCATTGAGGCGCTCGACGCTGTCGTCACGGAGCGGACCCGGGCCATCATCATCAACAACCCGTCGAACCCGACCGGCGCCTTCTGGGATGCCGAACAGCTTCGACCCATTGCGGCCTGGCTGGAGCGCCACCCCAACATCGTGGTCATCAGCGACGCCATCTACGAGGCGCTGGTTTACGACGGGCTCGCCTACACGGAGCTGCTGACGCTCGCGCCCTCGCTCCGCGACCGATATGTTCTGGTGAGCGGCTCCTCGAAGTCGTTCGCGATGACGGGCTGGCGGCTCGGCTACACGCTAGCGCCCAAGGAGCTCGTGGCTGCGATGACCAACCTGCAGTCGCAGAGCACCAGCAACCCGAGCTCCATTGTGCAGGCGGGTGCCGCCGAGGGGCTTCGACAGGGTGACGCTCTGATTGCACCGATGCGGGTCCGGTTTGCCGAGCGCCGTGACCTCGCGCTCTCGCTGTTGCAGGAGATCCCCGGTGTCGCGGTCCCGCGGCCACGCGGCGCCTTCTACCTGCTGCCCGACTTCTCTGCCTACCTCGGCCGCAGCTACGACGGCTTCGAGGTAAAGACCGATATCGACTTGGCGACCTACCTGCTTGAGCGGGCGCGGGTTGCGGTGGTTCCGGGCACCCCCTTTGGGGCCCCTGGTTTCCTGCGGCTGAGTTACGCGACGAGCGAGGAGCGGATCACGACGGGTATCCGGCGCATTGCTGCGGCGCTGCAGGTCTCTGCGTGACGAAGCCACGCCCCGACGTGGGGGACGGCGTGGTGACCATCGAGGCCGCCGGCCGCCACTGGCGGATGGATGAGATCAAGATCATCCGCTGCTCCATCCCTGATGGGAATCGCTGCGCCCACTGCGCCGCCCACGACGGCGAGGAGTTCATGATGAACGAACTCCCGACAGACGCCCAGGGTTACCCCATCATCCCGCCGCTCCCAGACCCGCTCTGCACCTGCGCAGAGTGCCGGTGCGGCTGGATGCCGCTCTACGGAACCTTCGCGAAGTGAGCGGCTCAGGTTTGGGGCTGGCAAGGTACCGCAGTGGCGGCACCGGCGGCCGGTCTCGCTAGGGCGTGACGGCCGTGCAGCAGCGGAAGCCGATGTCGTCGGCAGAGTCGGCTGCGGCGGGTGCGAGCGACAGGTCGGTGCAGGAGAGCACCGGGCCGCTGCGGGTGGGCGAGCCACTGCGGGTGCGGGTGGTCGCGGAGGGCGTCTCGAGGTAGCTGCCACCTGCGATGAGGTTCGAGCCGGGGCCACGGACCCACTCGGCGGCGTTGCCGACCATGTCGTAGGTGGTGACGATGTCACCGGCGGCGGTCTGGAAGTCGAAGCCGCAGGTGGAGGTGCCGGTGGGCTGCAGGCCATCAGCGCTGCTGGCGTCGTTGCAGGAGCCGGCAACGAACTGGTCGCCTGCGCGGGAGGTCGAGTAGGGGTAGGCGTAGTCGCCATTGGGGTCGCCGTTGACGCCGCCACAGGCCTGCTCGTACTCGAAGTAACTGCAGAGGCGCTTGCTCTTGATGGGGCGCGGGCCGGGCTTGAAGTAGTCGTAGTAGTCTTCGCCCTGGCAGGCGGCTGTGGCCTCTTCGGCGGTGACGCCGGTCCAGGGCAGGACGCCGGCGACGCTCTGAGCGAAATAGCCCAACTGGCCCTGGTCGGCGCTGGAGGCATCGGGGCGGGAGGCCTCGTAGAGGTCGACACAGACATCGGCGGCGGCGCCGGAGGGGGTGACGGCCTGAACCTTGACCATGTTGAAGGGGCACTGGGAGCAGACCTCGGAGCCGGAGATGCCGGTCTTGTTGTCGACCATGCCATCGCAGTTGTCGTCGAGTCCGTTGCAGATCTCGTCGGCGGGGGCCACG
>CAIQPA010000219.1 GCA_903873545.1 uncultured delta proteobacterium | reverse complement strand
GTAGCCGTCGTTGTCGCTGTCGACGATGCACTGATAAACAGAGAATCCGTAAGCGAGCCTGTACCCTGGGTCGCACCCAACGAGCTCGCAGCCCTGCGACTCATAATCGCCATAGTTGTATGACCACGAGTAGTAAGGACCAACGAGGGCATAAGTATTGGTCTGTTCAAGGGACCGCTCACCGATGCCATGTGAGTCATAAGGATTACAGGCTTCAACCTCAGGCAGACACTGGTCGTTGATGTGGGGAGATTCGTAGTAGAACCCGGAAGAGTCTGCCGCGCGATACTCGGTAAGTTGGCTGTCTGCTTGGCAGCCAGCAGCGTGGCACGCACCCGGTTGATAGTTACCTCCGACAAGTCCATCGAGGCCAATACAAGTATCGGATTCGCATGTTTCGATGCTGTAAAGCCAGCCTGTAGAAGCGTCGGCGTCTTCCCGATACGTCGGAGCATCCAATGTCGGAACATACCAAGTACGACTCGCCGAGGTAGCCCTATAGATCGTACAGGCCTCCGTCTTTGAAACGCAAACCCCTCCGCGCAGGATTTGCTCGGGCAACGTGCAGTCGGCGATGACGCAGGCACCACCGAGCGACGAGGTAACACCGGTCGTGTTCGGAATGCCCGTATCACACGGTTGGTAGGGACTCTTGCAAACCCCGTCCACGAGCGTCAGCGGGATGACTGGAGTGTTGTAGATGGGAGTTTCTACCAACTCCAGCGCGACGCCGAACGCTCCCGGGTTGTTGGTACTTCCGCATGTTACCGGAACGCAGGGACCAGCCACCCCGCCGCTGACCACCCGCTCACCTACGCCGTCCAACTCACCCACACCTTGGGAACAAGCGTAGGTGCCATCCTGCAGAACACATGCGCCAGCGACGACCGCATACGTTGGCGCACAGCCCGTCGCCGTGCAGGCGCCGTAGGTCGTGCCGCTGATCCAGGTCTGCGTGCCGGATGTCGTGTTGGCTGGCATCGGCGAGCAGCTACGCGTGTTGCTTGTGCATACGCCGCCCTCTACGTGGTAGCCACTGTTGCAGGCGGTCGCAGTGCAGGAGCCATACGTCGACCCGCTGATCCAGGTCTGGGTTCCAGCCGTCGTGTTGCTCGGCATGGGCGAGCAGCTCCGCGTGTTGCTTGTGCAGACACCTCCCTCCACATGGTAGCCGCTGCCGCAGGTCGTCGCGACGCAGCTGCCGTAGCTGCTCGTGGTGCTGTTCCAGGTCTGCGTGCCTGCCGTGGTGTTGGCCGGCATGGGCGAGCAGCTCCGCGTGTCGCTGGTGCATAGGCCGCCCTCCACATGGTAGCCGCTGCTGCAGGCGGTCGCGACACAGAAGTCGTACCCGCCCGTGCTTGGATTCCAGGTCCGGGTTCCGGCGGTCGTGTTCGGCGGATAGGGCGAGCAAGGAATCACATTGCTGACACAGGCGTTTGCACCAGCATCGATATGATATCCCTCATTGCACGAGGTGGGGCTGCAGGTGGAATATGTGTAACCACCAAAAATCCAATGCGACTGGTACGTTTGACTACCCGTGCCATTTGAAATGTTGCAACTCCGTGTGTCGCTTGTGCAAACGCCGTATTCTTCATGAAATCCGCTGCTGCATGAGGTTGCAATGCAGGTGCCGTAGCTGCTTGTTGCGCTGCTCCAGGTCTGCGTTCCTGCAGTTGTATTTGCAGGCATCGGAGAGCAACTCCTCGAATTGCTCATGCATGCGCCTGACTCCGCATGGTAGCCGGTGTTGCAAGTCTGAATCGTGCAGCTGTTCCAGCTGCTGCTGGTCGTGTTCCAACTCTGCGAGCCCGTGCCGTTCGCAATGGTGCAGCTCCGTGTATCGCTCACGCAGGCATCCGATTCGCGATGATAGCCTGCCACGCAACTCGAGACCCAACCGCCCGTCGCGGTGTCGCCGCAGGAACCGTAGCTGCTCGTCGCGGCGATCCAGCCCATGTAGGCAACAGCAACATTGGGGTCTGGGTGCGTGCACTGTTGGTAGTTAAACGTGCAGTAGCCCGTTTCCGCGTGCCAATTCTCGCTGCAGGCGCCCACGCTGCAGAACTGGCCCGCGGGTGTCTGATCGATTAGTTGCCCGAGCAACAGCCCGGCGTAGGAGCGGGCCTTGGTGTCGCTCGCGCCGCAGCCGCACGCGCCCGGCGCGGTCTTGAGCGGGTCGCTGTCGCAGCTCTCGTTGCAGTCCGCCTCGCCGTCGCCGTCGGTGTTTGTGTCGGCCACGCCACAGCCGCAGATCCCCGCGGCCGTCTTCAGCGGGTCGGCGGGGCAGAAGTCGTTCAATATGCAGGTATTCGCGGCAGAGGCCGCGTTTTGGTAGATTGTCCCGGCAGGCGAGGGGGCCCCGGCGTAGGAGGTCGCGAGACCCCAGCAGGTCTGCGTTGGTGTGGCGCTATTGGACAGGGCGCAGCCATGGTTCGCGCCGGTAGAAAGGGTCTTGTAGGTGCCGGCCGGCGGGACGGTTCGACCGTTGGATGCGGTGCCCCAGCAGACGAGCGATCCGGGCGATGTGATGGGATCGCCTCCTCCGACCGGATACAGAACCAAGCCGCTCTTGATGGCGCATGTGTAGTCGTTGCCCGCCGAGATCGCGTAGGTCACGCCGAGCGTTCCGGGCACCGAAGACTCAGGACCGGCGAAAGGCGAAATCGTGGAGCCGCCCCAGCAGACCACGTTGCCATTGGAGGCTTTGACGGCGCACGTGTGGTCTTTGCCGGCAGAGATAGAGGAGACCGCACCCAGCGTCGAAGGCACCGTAGATTGGCCTGAGGTGTTGGAACCCCAGCAGACCGCCGTGTCGTCCGCGCTGCGGATGGCGCACGCGTGGCTTGTGCCAACCGTCAGTCCAGAGATCGGGCTCCGCCCCGGCCCGCTCGTGATCGCGCCTGTAGTCGGGTTCACGGTGTTGACGCTGGTGGGGTAGGTGAGCAGACCGCCAGATCCCCAACAGGAGAGGGAGCCGGTGGCGCCCGTGCCGGTCACCACGCAGTTCGCACTCGTTCCCGCGGCCAGTTCTCTCACAGAGGCTGTCTGCAGCCAGGTGTAGGTGCTGAGCGACGCGGCGCCTGTGCCCCAGCAGCTGATGCGGTCATTGGAGGTGATCGCGCAGGCGTAGGCGCCGCTGGACGTCGTCGAGATCGACTTGGCTCCCGCGAGCGCGGCCGCTGACGGGGTGTTGATGCCCGTCGTCCCGCCGCCGAAGCAGGCGACCGCCCCGACCGAGCTCCCTGCCCTGGCAGCCTTCTGAAGCGACGGCGCTTCGCCGCTGCTGTCGGTCGAGGTGTCTCCTTCTCCCGTCATCGACAGGCCGTCCTCCGTCGCAGTCTGCGTGGATGGGGCGGCTAGCTCCGCTGAATCAGAGCAGCCGGCCAAGAGTGCGAGCGGCACCAGCAGCGCAGGGATCCGACAGGGTAACCATCGCAACAACATTGAACCTCTCATGCATACCTCGAGCGCGACAGGGAAGAAGCAGGGTGCTCCTACAAAAAGGGGCTCGCCCCGCGGCCTCTCACGAGACGGCGGGGCGGGCGAAGGGCCGAGTCCCTGCGTTACGGTCCCGTGACCGGGTCGCGGTCGTCGATGCCGTTGTTGTCGGTATCCACGGTGTAGAGCCCGTTGAGGATCTGGTTCCGGTAGAGCTCAACCAGGTCGCCGATGCCGTCTCCGTCGGCATCCCGCAGGCGGGTGCCGCTATAGGTGGAGTCGGTCCGGTAGTCGTCCAGCACGTTGCCGATCCAGAGGGTGCGGCCGGCGTTGGCGCGAACCACGGCGCCGGTGTCACGCACAATGCGTCCCGTGCCGGTGACAGTTGCCACCTGGTACCCGTTGGTGCCGACCACATCCGTCGTGGCCGTGAGCGTCGGGACGCTGCCGGTGAAGGTCGTGGCCTGGCCAAGTGCAGTCGCGACCATGGTCGAGGGGGTGGTGTTCGCCGTGCCAAAGGTTGCGATTCCGAAGCTGGTCGCCAAGGACGAGACCGTACCTACCGAGCCCCTGTTCGAGGCAAAGAGCGCGACGCCACCACCATTCGCGAAGGTGGCGATGTTGGCCATCGTGGTCGCCGAGAGCTGGGTCGACGAGGGCGACACCGCCTCGAAGCTGTAGACCGAGTAGCCACCCGTGTTGAGCGCCGAAGCGTTCGCGTCCAGCGAGGTGCAGGGCAGGTAGAGTGTGTCGAGCGGACGCGCCGAAGCGGCAGCATCGCAGAGGTGCACCAGCGCGAGGCTGGCTTTCGCTACCGCAGAGCCGTAGAAGTTGTAGGCCATCTTCGGTGCAATCGCAGCGGGCCAGGAGACCCAGCGGCGACGGCTGAGGTTGCCACCAGCGGTTGCTGCGAGCGTCGCGCCATCCGTTGACCCGACGGAGCCGAAGCCCACCACAGCGCGCTGCGCAGCGGGCACCGAGCCGGTGAGGATGCGGTGCTCGAACCGGCCGTTGGGGAACAGCACGAGCTGAGCGGTTACCGAGGTCCAGTAGTCCGTGCTCGTGGTCGCGCCCGACCACTCGATGATGGTCCGCGAGCCGTCGGCGCTCACATAGACCTGGCTCGAGCCGCCGCCGTAGTTGGCGAGCGGGGTCCAGAGCGCGGCGAGGAAATCTCCCCGCGTGTCGCCGGCCGGCAGCGGCTGGGGGTTCGGGTAGGGCGCCAGGCTGAAGTCGGTAGCGCCGCCGTCCCCGAGCAGGATGAAGCCATCTCCGCTCAGCCGGAAGCTGGTGTGCGCGCGACCCATGTAGGGGAAGGTGAAGGGCAGCGCGATCGGCGCCGAGATCTGATCCCAGTAGGCGCCGTAGTTGTTGTAGCGTGTGGCGTCGGACGCGATCTCCTCCCACGCGAACGGAGCATCGTGGGTGACGATCGACGCTGCAGCGCTCCCCGACTTCCGCGCAGACCGGTCGCAAGCATTGCCTGCACCATCGGCGTCGCTGTCGATCTGGTTCGCGTTGGAGACGAACAGGCAGTTGTCGGCACAGTCGTTCGCCCCATCGTCGTCGAGATCGACATCGCCGCAGGACCCACAGGCGTTCAGACCACCGAAGTCGTCAGGGCAGGCATCCCCGCCCGTCGAAACCGACCCGGCCGGCGCATCGCTCGGGCAGTAGTTGCCCAGCAGCGCGCCACCCGTACCATCGCCGTCCGCGTCAGCGTAGCGCTCGCTCGTCGCATAGACCAAAGCATCATTGTCGCAGGCATCACCGCCAATCGTGGTGACTGTGTCAGCGATGCGGCGCGGGTCATCCGCGCAGGTGATGCCCGCGTAGGCCCCGCCGATGCCGTCGTCGTCATTGTTGTAGTAGCTCGGCTCGGCGATCCAGGCCGAGTTGGGGCACTCGTCGATGCAGTCTGCGATGCTGTCGCCGTCGCTGTCGGCGGCCGGGCCGCAGTCGCCGCAGAGGTTGTAGCCGCCAAGGTCGAGCGGGCAGACGTCTTCGGAGTCTGCTGTGCCGTCACCGTCGGTATCTACGAAGGTCACCTCGCACGCATCGCCGGTGCCATCACTGTCGGTATCGGCCTGGTCTGCGTTGGTAGCAGTGGGGCAGTTGTCATCGCCTCGAGCGTCACGGCCGTCACCGTCTACGTCGTCGGCGTACAGTGCGACGAGCAGCGCATCACGTGCAGCCTCCGGGATGTCGCCGATGCCGTCGGCATCAGCGTCGCGGAAACGGGTGCCGGAGAACGACGCGTCGTTGCGGTAGTCATCGAGGATGGCGCTGATGAGGACGTTGCCGCCGGCGCTCTGCGTGACTACCGGCCCAGCCGGATCGCTGAACAGCACGCGCGTCGTGCTGCCGATCGCGTGAGCATAGCCGTTGATGAGCGATAGGTCGGTAGAAGGCGCCAGCGTCGGCATGACGCCGCTGAATGCCTTCGTCTGCTCCGTGGTCAAAGCGTTGGCAGCAGCGTAGCGCGCGACCGCCGGCCCGGCGATGCCGAGATGTTCGGCGAGCGGGGCAGAGATAGCGCCCGTTCCGGTGACCGTGCGGTTGGTGGCGATCAGGAAACGGCCGCCGTTCAGGTGGAAGTTCACAATCGCCGTCTGGAGGGCGCTGCTGAAGGTGGTCGCGCTCGCGTTGGTGGCCTCGTAGCCCATGAGCCTGAGGTTCGAGCTCGCGATGTTGGAGCCCGAGGCGTCGATTGCCACGCAGGGAAGACCCAGCCAATCAAGCGGGCGGGTTGAGGCGCAGAGGTGCTTCGGGAACAGGCCGCCCTGAGCGGTGCTGCTGCTGATCGAGC
>CAIQPA010000218.1 GCA_903873545.1 uncultured delta proteobacterium | reverse complement strand
GCGGCACGACGACGAAGCGAGCATCATCGGCCACCTCGACAACCTCCTCGAGGAGTGGGCGCGACAGAAGAGCTGGAGGCGCATCCTCCGCCTGCACAGCTCGCTGCTCCGCCATGACCCCGACGGCCAGTTGGCAGCGCCGCTGCTGCGTCGCTTTCTCGAACCGACCGTCCTGTCCGCGGTGCTGCGCGGCGTGAGCTCAGACCCCGACCCCGAGATTCGCGTCCCAATCCGGCTCATGCTGGAGTCGCTGCACGCGCTGCTGGAGCAGGCCGATGATGGCTGTTTCGAAGAGGTCCTCGAGGCCGTGAAGCGGTGCGGTCTGCCCGACGCGCTCGACATGCTGCTCCACCACATCTCGCGCTTTTCGGAGGGTCGAGAGTCAGCGATCGCGGCTATCCTCCCCGATGTCTTTCCTGCGCTAGGCGTGGGGCTCGTGCGGGTGCTCGCCATGCATCCGACGCGCGCCTCGCTGAACGCCCTGCTGGCGGCCTACGCGAACGGCGCGCCGCATGTGCGGCTGGAGGCCATGGATGTCCGCGCACGACTGCTCCCGCAGGAGGTGACCGAGGAGCTCCGGCCACTCCTCGATGACCGCGACCCGAGGGTGCGGGCCCGCGCACACGAGATCGCCCGAAAGGCCAAACTCTTCGGCCTCGCCTCGACGGTCATGGAGAAGCTGAACGGCCTCTCCTTCCACGACATGCCGCTCGTTGACCGTCATGCGCTGGTCACCACGCTCTTCACGATTGCGCCGGAGCAGGCAGAGGCCTTCTGCATTGAGCTCGCCGCGACCCACGGATTTCTGGAGAACCAGTCGCTCGATGTGAGCCGCAAACTCGCTGTCGACATGTTGGCTGAGCATGCGCGTACGCCCGAGGCCATCGAGGCCATCAAGGATGCCGCGAAGGGGCGCTGGTGGAACGCGCCCGAGCTGCAGGCCGCTGCCAAGGAGGCCATCGTGAAGCTCACCGCCCGGCTGCCACAGGGGAGGCGCTGATGGAGGCAGGCAAACTCGATCCCGTCAGCATCCAGCGCACGCTCAAGCAGATCTACAGGCTGTTTCGCGTCGGTACCTTCCACCAGATCAACAACGATGCCATCCGCGCCGTCATCGATGAGACCCGCGCGATCCTCGACGAGATCCGCCGGGAAGATGTGAAGGAGATCACGCTGCTCTTCGACGGCGAGACCGTGCTCGTGAACAGCCAGATGCTGCGGGCGAGCCGCGAAGTCTACGAGACCTCGCGCGAGTTCGGCACCTTCCTCGAGGGGCGGGGCGTCAACCTGCTCTCGCTGTCGACCTCGGCCAACAGCCAGGACCTTCAGGAGTTGGTCGCCTTCTTTCTCGACCCGAGCCGGAAGCCGTCGGTCGAGGGCGAGGTGAAGCTGAGCGATCAGGTCACGCTTCGGCGGGTGGAGCCCGGCATGCTGGTCGGCTTCGAAGACGAGGGGCTGCACCCTGTCGAGCGTGTCTTGCTCGTCTACGCACTCACGGTGCTGGTGCTCCGGCGACTGCACGAATCGGTGATGGCAGAGGAGTACTCGCTCGCCGGCTACTTCAAGCGGCTCGCGCGCCAGATTGCGCAGATCAACTACGCGGAACGACCGGTGGTGCTCGATGTCATCCTCGCTGCCCACCTGAGCACCGATGATGCCAAGCGAACCGCCAACGCAGCCATCATCGCTGCGGCGATGGTCCGGCAAACCGGCGTTTCGGAGGCGACGACTGCCAGGGTGGTCATGACGACGCTCATGTCGGGCGTGGGCACGGCGCGGCAGCGGAGCCACTACTTCGACGGCAGCGATCCGCTCAGCGCGCTGCTCCATCCCATCTCGGACAGCGACCGCCTGCAGGAGCCCGACGGCGCTGCCGCGGCGGTCATCAGGCTAGGCACGCTCCGGGGCGAAGCTGCGCTCCGATCCATCGTTGTCCGCGACGCCCGCGCGCGCCTGCAGGGCGACGCTGACGGCGCCTGGAAGAGCCTCTTCGAGTCTCGTGTGGTAGCGACCGCGCGGCGCTTCATCGATGAACTGACGGGCGCGGCCGTTGCGCAACGCTCACCGGCGCTGGTTGTCGAGCGACTTCGGGCGGAGGCAGCCGACGCGCTGGATCATCTCTGCCTCGACCTCCTGGTCAACGGCATCCGTCTCTACCCCGCCGGGACGGCAGTGGAGCTCTCCTCCGGCTGGCTGGCGCTGGTGCTCGAGGCGCCCTCCAAGCCCTCCGAATTCGACCGCCCGACCGTGCTGCTCTGCCACGGCCCCGGTGGCGCTGCGGCCGACCCGCGCGAGGTCAACCTTGTAGAGCGGGAGCACGCAGCACTCGGCCACATCAAGCGGATCGTAGACCCGCCGACGCCCGTGATGGAGCGGCTCCGCGCGGAACGCGTCGGGCCACGTTGGCGCGGAGAGGAGCGCAACGGCTCGATCGCAGTCTGGCGTCAGCAGATGGTTGAGCAGCGCGCGACGGCAGAGAGCTTCAAGACTGCCCTCGCGCAGGAGACCGATGCGGAGGCTGTGTCCAGGGACCAGGCGCGCCGCGCAGATGCCGAGGTTTTCGCGACAACTGCGGTCGAGGGTCGTCGAAAGTTTGGCCTGCTAACCAACATCAACAAAGGGGCAGCCCACCTATCGGTGCGCGGCACCACGGCCTTCCTGAAGATCAGCGGCCCGCTCGATCCGCGGCTCACCCCGACCACCGCCGAACCCCTCGTTTCGGCGGGAGGTTTGCGGAGCACGGGCGCCTTCTCCGCCGTCGCGACGGGAGCATTCGCGACCGTATCCACGGGCTCACACGAGGCAGTCGGCAGCGAAGGTCGCAGTGAGCGGGACTCGGCGAGTTTCTCGGCAGTTCGCGGCTCGGGAAGCCACCCACTTGTGCGCGGCGACCATGGCGGAAGCGGCGCACACGCGGCAGTAGACGCACGGCAGACCGGTAGCTTTGCAGCGGCTGCATCCATGCCCTCCGACCCGCTTGCGGCCGGCGCGAACTATGGGAGCCGGCAGACCGGCTCCTTCGTCGCCGCGCAGCGCTCAGGTTCCCACATCGCAGTGATTCCCGCGGCTGAGACGCTTCCGATGACGGCAGCGCTCAGTGGCGACGAACTGTTTCCAGCCTTTCCTGCCCTCGAGGAACCGCAGCCGAAGCTCGATTCGACCGAGGTCGCGACGGACGTGCCGCTCAACGCTGCAGAGCGTATCCGGCGCCGCCTCGGACAGACCGGACAGTTGCCTGCGGCGGCCTCCGTAACGGGCCGAGAGACGGGCGCAGGCGCCGCGGGAGAGGAGCGGCCGCGGACCGCCGCCATACCGCCAGGCCTCGACCCTGACTCCGTGCTCCGTGTGGAGGCCGACCAGCTCGCGGTTCCGCCCGCGCCCGCGCCCGTGCGTTCGACGGCAACCCTGCTTCGGAAGTATGCCCGGCGCACCGAGCCTCAGCCACCTTCGAGCGGGGCGACGGCCGACGCAACGCCTGCTGCGCCCGCCGATCTCGACGCGCTGCTCGCAGCCTACCTCGGCGACAAGAAGCCCTAAGGTTCGCACCCTCCGAGCGGCGGCCGCATCTCAGGAGCCGTGCACCGGAGCAACGCCATGAACGCGACCCAGACAGCCTTCCTCTTCCGTAGAGACCTCCGCCTTTTCGACAACATCGGCCTTGCCGCGGCAATTGCGAAGGGTGAGGTGCTGCCGGTATTCTGCCTCGACCCCCGTCAGGGACCCGGCCATCGCTACTTCTCCACCTTCGGTTTCGGCTTCATGGCCGACGCCCTCCGCGACCTCGACGGACAGCTCCGCGCCCTCGGCTCGGCGCTCGAACTCCTGCCGATGCG
>CAIQPA010000217.1 GCA_903873545.1 uncultured delta proteobacterium | reverse complement strand
TGGCGCTCTCGATCACGATGGCCGACGCGGAGCTCGACGCAGAGGAGCGGGAGTTTCTGCTGCACCTGCGCCGGGCGCTTGGGATTGCAGACGAGCGGGCTGCGGCGATGCGCGATGCGGTCTGCTTTGACGAGGCCGGCTCCGAGAGCGGCGGCTGCGACGATGACGACATGCCGGACGAGGCCTGAAAGCAGCGCGGCTTGCTTGCGCGGTGCAGGCGGTCGCCCTAGTTCGCCCACGCCACATTGGCAGAGGAAGGACGCGCCATGAATGCTGACGAGAGAGAGGTAGAGGGAGAGGCCGAAGAGGTCGCCTATCGGCGCCCGAAGAGCAGCGGGAACAACCTGCGCTTCGTCGTCGCCATGGTGGTTGCCGCTGCGGCCGTCACCGGGGTCGCCTTCAGCTCGTTCGACAGCCAAGTCTACTTCTACACCGTGGCCGAGGCGCAGGCGAAGGCGCCTGAGATTGGCGACGACGAGTTCCGCATCAAGGGCAACGTGGTGCGCGGCTCTCACTTCCTCAAGAAGGACAGCCTCGACATCCACCACTTCCAACTGGTGGATGCTGACAAGGTTGTGGAGGTGGTCTTTGAGGGGCCGCTTCCCGACACCTTCACGGATGAGGCCGAGGTGGTAGCGCTCGGTCACATGGCAGCGCCCAACCTCTTTGTTGCGGAGGAGGTCGTTGCCAAATGCCCGTCGCGGTACGACGCAAAGGCGCCGACCGGCGTTGGCGGTGCGCAGCACCCGGAAGACATCCCCCGCTAGCAAGGTGTCTGCATGAACGAGATTGGATCCATCGCGCTTGCGCTCGCACTCGGCTTGGCGCTTCTGACGGTGGTGGTCGGCTTTCTGGGGGGCTTCCGCATTTCGCGGCCGCTCGGCGAGATGTCGCGGTATCTGCTCTGGGCGACGACGGCCTTTGTGATGCTGGCATCGGCGCTGCTGGCGCATGCCTTCGTCGATCACGATTTCAGCGTCCGGTATGTGCAGGGTCGCAGCGATTCGCGCATGCCCTTCTGGTACACGATGGCAGCCTTCTGGGGCGGTCAGGAGGGCAGCCTGCTCTTCTGGACCGCGACCACGACGGTGTTTGCGAGCGCGGCGAGCTGGGCCAACCGGGAGCGATTGCATCGGGTCATGCCCTTCTTTCATGGCATCATCGCGCTGCAGGCCTTTGCCTTCCTGATGGTGCTGAACTTCAAGACTGCGCCTTTCAAGCCCTTTGCAGTCATCGATTCGCCGGTGGAGGGCGCGGGTCTCAACCCGCTGTTGCAGAACCCGCTGATGACGATTCATCCGCCCTGTCTGTTGTCGGGGTTTGCGACCTTCGCGGTGCCCTATGCCTTTGGCATGGCGGCGCTGCTGGCCGGCCAGACCTCTGCGGAGTGGCTGAAGGCGACGCGAAAGTGGACGCTGATCTCATGGCTCTTTCTGGGCGTGGGCAACGTACTCGGTGGCATGTGGGCCTACCGTGAGCTGGGCTGGGGCGGATACTGGGCCTGGGATGCCGTGGAGAACGCGGCGCTTGTGCCCTTTCTGACGGCGACGGCCTACATCCACTCGGTGATTGTGCAGGAGCATCGCGGGATGCTGAAGCGGTGGAATGTGGTGCTGCTGAGCACGACCTTCCTGCTGACGCTGCTGGGTACCTATATGACCCGTTCGGGTCTCATCAGCTCGGTGCATACCTTCGCGGAGAGCGAGGTGGGCGGCCTCTTTCTGACGATCCTGATCTTCTTCACCATCTTCAGCGTGGCGGTGATTGCCTGGCGGTGGAAGTCGCTGGCCTCGGAGCGCGATCTGGAGTCGCCGGTCTCGCGCGAGACGGCCTTCCTGGCCAACAACTGGGTGCTGATGGGCATGGCCTTTGTGGTGCTCTGGGGCACGCTCTTTCCGAAGCTCAAGGAGCTGGCGGGCGGCGAGAAGATGACGATCGGACCGGTCTGGTTCAACACCTGGGTCATGCCGATGGGCGTGGTGATGTTCATGGCGATGATGGTGGGCACGCTGCTGCCGTGGCGGAAGGCGACCAAGGAGTCGCTGAAGCGGAACTTCACGCTGCCGGTGGTCATCGCGCTCGTGGTGACGCCCGTGTTGGCGACGGCCTACTACTTTGGTCGGGTGCAGGCGCTGGGGGTGAAGCCGGACGGTTACGCGATGGGGCTCGGCCTGTTTGCCTTCGCTGTGATTGTGGCCAACCTGGCGACCATCGCCATTGAGTTCTACGATGGGGCTCGCTCGAAGCGCCGCGATGGCGAGATGGGCTGGCTGGCTGCGCTCGCGTCGCTCTTTTCCAAGCATCGGCGCCGGTATGGCGGATACGTTGTGCACATCGGCATCCTCTGCGTGGGGCTGGCGCTGGTCGGCAATGTTGTGAAGGTGGAGGCCGACCCGACGATGAAGGTGGGCCAGTCTGCCAAGGTGGGCGACTACGAGGTTCGGTTCGACGACCTGCTGGTCAAGGATGAGGTGGACCGGGTTGCCTACACCGCGCGCATGACGCTCCTCCGCGATGGCAAGGAGGTGGGCGAGCTGACGCCGGCGCGCTGGGACTACAACAACTATGCGTTGGTCGCGGGCGGCCAGGGCGACATGATGAAGGTCACCTCGGAGATCTACATCCACTCGACGCCGCTTGAGGATGTCTATGTGGCGCTGCTGAACTTCGACGAGGAGGGGCAGACGGCGGCCTTCAAGCTGGCGGTCTCTCCCTTCACCTGGTGGTTCTGGTTTGGCGGGCTGCTGCTCTTGCTCGGCACGGTGGTCTGCCTCTGGCCGGAGCCGGAGTCGGAGCGGGTGCCGTCGCTGGCGCGTCGCTGGGTGCGTCGGGCCGAGATGACGGCCGCGTCGCTGATCGTGGTCATCCCCGCGGTCATGTTTGTGAACCGGATGGAGGCCTGGGCGGCAGAGCCGACCGATGCGCACGTGGAGGCGCCGCTGATCGACAACGGCAGTTCGGTCGCGCTCTCTCCCGAGCAGGAGGCCGATGCGAGCCGGACCTACGACTTGGTGATGACGACCTGTTCGGGGTGTGCGGGCAAGTCGCTGTCGCTGGCGAGCCCCTCCTGCTTCCCCTCCAATCAGGACAAGCGGCGCATCCGCAAGCTGATTCAAGAGGGGAAGGGCGTTCAGGAAATTCTGGCCATGTTCGTGGCGGAGCGTGGGGCAATCGCGGTGGCGGTGCCGCTTGATGCGGCAAGCCGCCGAACCTCTTGGATGGTGCCTGCCGCCGGTGTCCTCGCCGGCCTCGGACTGCTCGTCGTGCTGTCGCGGAAGCTGTCGCCCGGTACGGGTGCTGCGATTCCGGCTGCGGAGGGTGAGGTTGAGGATGATGCCGAGGCGCTCGCGCGGTTGCGTGCCGAGGTCGCTTCGGACAAGGGCGCGCTGTGAAGCTGCTGCCGATTGCGGCTGCGCTGCTCTCGCTGGTGGTCATCGCGCTCTCGCTCGCGCGGGCGTGGCGGCTGCTTCAGCTGGAGGGTGCGCGCAGGCTCGACAGCAGCGAAGACGAGGAGCTGCTTCGGCTGACGGAGCTAGCAGAGCGTCGCGCGTTGTTGCTGCAGCAGATGCGGAACATCCGGTTCGATGCCGAGATGGGGAAGATGAGCGAGCGGGATCGTGATGCGGTGCTGCGGAGGCTGGAGCGGCTGACGCTGGCTGTGTCGCGCGACCTCGATGCGCTCCGTGGCAGCGATGCGGATGAGGCGCTGGCACGGGCGGCGGTGGCTGCCGTGACGGCTCCGATCCTTGCCGATGCCGATGCGGAGGGTTGGTCGGCGGTGGCGCGGCTCCGTCGCAAGAAGCTGGCGGAGGAAGGATGAGGCGGCTCGTGGCTCACCTCGTGGCTGCAGCCTGTTGCGCAGCCCTTTCGCTGCCTAGCGCGGCCTACGGCGCTGAGGGCTCCGGTGCGGTCGCATGGGAGAAGGGTGCCTTCTCTTCGGCCGCGGCGAAGGTGGCGACGAACGGTCCGCCGCCTGCAGCCCCGGCGGTGGCACCTGCGCTGCCTGAGGGCTCTGGCGTGGTGCTGGATACCTCGCGGGTGACGGTGCGTGTGAGGGTGGAGCGGCTCGACGCGGCCTTCAAGCCGGTCGCTGCGGTTGGTCAGAAGGTGCAGGTGGATGTGATTGCGCCGCCGCATCAGGTGATGACGACGCGGGAGGCGGTCACGGATGGCTCGGGCGATGCGGTGGTGGAGCTGCCGGTTATGCCGGGGCTGCAGGCCTTCGTGCGGGTGGACGGGAGTTCGGATGTCTTTGCCAAGGCGGGGCTTCCACTCGAGAGCGCAGGCGTGCAGCAGACCACCATCCGGTTGCTGGAGGAGACGGGCGACAAGAGCGCGGTCTTTGCCAGCCGCGTGGTGACGGTGCTGGAGGCCTGGGAGGATTTTGTGGCAGTGAGCCAGGTCTGGACGCTCTCTGTGGACCGGCCTGTGCGGTATGTTTCGCCGCCGCTCGACAGGGCCAATCCTGCGACAGGTGCCATCGTGATTCCGCTGCCTGAGGGCGCCTCGGGGATCGAGGTGGTGATGCCGCGCGAGGGCGCGACTGTGCTGGACGACTCGGTCTTTTTGCACATGAATGTGGAGCCGAGCTCGGGTGAGATGGCGCGGAAGCCATCGCTGATTTTGCGCTACAGCCTCAAGACGCACGGCTCACCCTCGGCGACCATCCGGCAGAAGCTGTCGATGGATGTGGAGGCCATCTCGGTGGTGGCGCCGCGCACGACGAATTTTGAGAAGCATCCCTCTCTCGACATCGTCTTCGACGCGCCGATGTGCAGTGCGGGCGAGGTGGCCGGCAAGGTCTGCTTTGCCGAGCTGACCGACAAGGCCGACGGCGCGATGTTGCGTGAGGGGACAGAGGTTCGGGTGATTCGTGGCGGTCGGGGCCGCACGGGCGATCTGCTTGAGGTAACGACGACAGGTTGGCCGGGCCACCGTCCGTGGGAGGCCTGGCTGGCGGGCGTGGTGCTGCTGCTGGCTGTGGGCGCATCGCTGCTCTTGCTTCGCGCCGACCGTCGCAAGGCGGTAGATCGGCGGAGCGCCGACCGCTCGCAGGTGCTGGAGCAGGAGCGTGCGGCGCTGCTTGCGCGCGCGGCCGAGGTGGCGACGGCGCTCGTGGAGGGCGAGCTGCTGGAGGCCGACTACGAGCAGGAGATTGCCGGCATCGAGGCACGGCTGGCGGTTGTGGTGCGCCGCCTGCGCGAGCTTGCCGAGCCGCCCGAGCAGGTCGCTGGCTGATGGCCGGCGCGCTCCGCTTTGTGGAGCTCCGCTCGGCGACCCGCTTCTTCGGGCGGCATGTGGCGCTCTACCGCTGCAGCCTGAAGCTGGTGGCCGGCGAGGTGGTTGCTGTGCTGGGGCCGAACGGCGCAGGCAAGTCGACGCTCGCGGGGCTGCTCGCGACGACGCTGGCGCCGTCGGAGGGCGAGGTGGTGGCGGCGGCCGATGGGCCGCTCGACAGCAGCGAACTTCGGGCGCGGGTGGGCTGGGTGTCGCATGAGTCGATGCTGCAGCGGGAGCTGACCGGTCGGGAGCAGCTGGCACTCATCGCGGGGCTCTACGGCGTGGCTTCGGAGCGGGTGGGCTTCTGGCTCGAACGGGTGCGGCTGACGGCCGATGCAGACCGGGCGATCGGAACCTATTCGCGGGGCATGCGGCAGCGGCTGGCGCTCGCGCGGGCGCTGCTGTCGGAGCCCGAGCTGGTGCTGCTGGATGAGCCGACGACGGGGCTCGATGCAGCGTCGCGCGAGGTGCTCTGGGAGCTGATTGGCGATCTGCGCGCAGCGGGCCGGATTGTGGTGGTCATCACGCACGATCTCGACGCGCCGCCCGAACTCTTCAGCCGCGCGGTTGTGCTCTCGCAGGGGCGACTCGTGGCCGATCGTAGCGCGCCTGAGTCGCTCTCTGCGCTCTATGCGGCGGCGCTGCAGCGGGTGGCGTCGTGAGCGTTCCGCGCCGCACGCCGACGCTGGCGCAGCAGGTCTGGCTGTTGCTCCAGAAGGACCTCCGGGTAGAGATGCGGACGGGCGAGGTGGTCGCCACATCGCTGCTCTTTTCTGCGGTGCTGGTGTCGCTCTTCGTCTTCGCCGGTTTCTCGACGCGCAAGGCGGCCTCGGAGGGGGCGCCTGGCCTGCTCTGGATGGCGAGCGCCTTTGTGGCGGTGCTGGTGGTGACGCGGACCTTCGAGCGCGAGCGGGAGGATGGTGCTGTGACGGCGCTGCTGCTGATTCCCGGGGCATCGACGGCGCTCTTCTTTGCCAAGCTGGTCTACAACTGGCTGCTGCTGACGCTCGTGCAGGGCGTGTTGCTCCTGCTCGTGGGCGGAGTCTTTTCGGTGGACTGGTTCGCGCATGGATTTGCTGTGGCCGGCGCGCTGCTGCTGGGTGGCTTTGGGCTCTGCGCGGTGGGGACGACGCTGGCCGCGCTGCTCGCAGCGATGCGGCTGCGGGAGGTCATCGTGCCGGTGGTGCTCTTCCCCCTGTGTGTGCCGCTGCTCATCGCCGGCGCGCAGGCCAGCGTGGCTGCCATCCGAGGCCAGAACAGCGGAGCCTGGATGGTGACGATCCTGCTCTTCGACCTGCTCTTTGTTGGGCTGGGCCAGTGGCTCTTTGGCCTTGCGCTCGAAGGGGCCGGCGGCGGCGAAGGAGACTCCGAGTGAGCCATCTACTCCTTGCAGCGCGGGGCACCTGTGGTAAGGGGCGCCCCTTGCGATGGCGCCGCCCCGCGGAGGCCGTGAGGTTCCCATGATGAGCGATAAACTTTCCTGGTTGGCGGTCTTCGCCTCGCTTGCGGTGCTTTCGGCGCTGGGCGCGGTGTTTGGGTATGCGCCGGTCGAGGCCTCGATGGGCATCGTCCAGAAGATTTTCTACTTCCATGTGAGCTCTGCGCTGGCGGCCTACACGGGCTTCTTCCTCTGCTGCGGCGCCTCGATTTACTACCTGCTGAAGGGCGACCGCCGCGCCGACGTTGTGGCCCGCGCCGGCGCCGAGGTGGGCGTCTTGTTCTGCACCTTTGTGCTGATCAGCGGCCCGCTCTGGGCGCGCAAGGCCTGGGGCACCTGGTGGACCGGCGAGCCGCGGCTCATGCTGACCATGGTCGCCGCCCTCATCTTCTACGCCTATGTGGTGGTGCGCTCCATCGGTGGTCGGACGGAGATCACCCGCCGCATCTGCGCCGCGCTGGCCATCCTGGGTGTGGCCGATATCCCGCTCGTCCACTTCGCTGTGCAGAAGTGGCGCGGCAACCACCCGCGCGTGCTCCGCAACGGTGGCATCAGCGACGAGATGGAGGTTGCGCTCACCGTTGCCATGCTGGCTGTCTTTTCGCTCTTCGCGACGCTCGTGCTGCTCCGCATCCGGGTGGGCCTGGCGGAGGAGAAGGTGGAGCGGCTGCACCGACTCGCGACCGCCCGCGGAAATGACATCGAGGACCGTCGCCGCTCGCCCCTGTTGGAGACTCCATGAAGCGCCTTCTCTGCGTTGTGGCCGCCGTTGCGGTCTTGTCTGTCTCTGTGGCCGCGCCTGCCGCTGCCGAGGGTTCGGGCGCTGCGCCTGCCGCCTACAGCTCTGACCGTCTCTCGAAGGAGGGCTTTGTGCCGGCCGCGCCGGGACAGGCGGTGGAGGACAGCGTGCCCGGCGGCCTCTTGATGCTGACGGCCTACGGGGTGCTCTGGGCGCTGGTGGGTGGCTACCTCTGGCGGCTCTCGCGCCGCACGGCCGCCACGCAGCGCGACCTCGACGCGCTCGGCCAGCGGCTCGATGATCTCAACGCTCGTCTCAAGCAGGGATAGCCCTCGCCCTTGACGGCCCTTGCCGCCAGCGGTACACCCCGCCGCCCAAACCCTGCGCTTCCGCACCTCCGGTCGGCAGCTCTCAAGTCAACTCCAAGGATGAACGCATGGCTCGCGACGAAGACCTCGACGAAACCTCGGCTGACGAAGAACTCGAAGAAGAGGGGGAACGCGAAGAGACCGACGACGAGGGCGGAGAAGACGACCTCGAATTTGGTAGCGACGAGCCCCTCATTGATGGCGATGGCGACGAATTCGAGGGCGGCGAAGAGGGCGACGAGGATTCGCCGGTCAAGGCGCCCGTTGCCAAGCGTCGCGTAGGCGTCCTTCGTAACATCCCCATGATCGAGGGCGTGGCGAAGGCCAAGCTCGACAAGCCGGAGTTCGCCAAAGAGGTCTTCACGAAGCTCTCCGCGAAGTTCCCCGATGCCAAGCCCAAGAAGTACGAGCTTCGGGCGAGCTTCCTCAAGCACGAGCTTGTGGACCATTCGAAGTTCGGCATGGGCTTTGTGGTCGAGGTGCTCTCTCCGAACAAGGTTGAGGTCATCTTCAAGGACGGCCTCCGGAAGCTTGTCCAGAACCGCTGATTCGAGCGGAGGCCTCGCTCCGGCAGGCCTCCTCGCTTCGCGGCTTGCGGCGCTGGAGTCCTCGGGTCTCCGTCGTCGCCTTTCGCATCCTTCGGGCTGCGTGACGCTCTGCTCCAACGACTACCTGGGGCTGGCGCGCGACCCTGCGCACAGCGCGGCCGTGATGGCCGCAGCAACGGGCCTTGCGACCGGTGCGGGTGCCTCGCGCCTGGTGTCGGGCAACCTGGCCTCCCACGAGGCGCTGGAGGGCCGTCTGGCGGCCTGGACGGGCCAAGAGGCGGCGCTGCTCTTCTCGTCGGGTTACGCGGCCAATGCGGGGCTGTTCGGGGCGCTGCTGCAGGAGGGCGACGCGGTCTTCTCCGACGCGCTCAATCATGCGAGCATCATCGATGGCATTCGGCTCGGCCGTGCCCGCAAGCATGTCTACGCGCATGGCGATGTGGCGGCGCTCGAGGCGCTCCTTGCCGAGCACCGGGGCGAGGGGCTTGCGGTGATTGTGACCGAGTCGGTCTTCTCGATGGATGGCGACCTCGCGCCGCTGGCTGCGCTGGTGGAGGTGGCGGAGCGGTTTGAGGCGCTGCTGGTGGTGGACGAGGCGCATGCGCTGGGGCTCTACGGAGATGCTGGCGCGGGGGTGCTCGCCTCGCTTGGATGCAGCGCGAAGGCCGGTGCGGTGGTCGGCACTTTTGGCAAGTCGCTGGGCGCCGCCGGGGCCTTTGTGGCGGGCTCGTCGCTGCTGCGGGAGCTGCTGGTGAACCGGGCTCGGTCGTTCGTCTTTTCGACGGCGCCGTCGCCCTTCTCGGTGGCGGCCGTGGAGGTTGCACTGCCCGTCGTGGAGGCCGGTGAGCGGCGTGCCGCAGCCTGGCGGGCAGCGGGCTGGATGGCTGCGGCGCTGGAGGCGCGTGGCTGGTGGCAGGGGCCTGCGCGGAGCCTGATTTTCCCCATCGTGGGGGGGGCGCCGGAGCGGGCTGTGGCGCTGAGCGGAGCGCTGCTTGCGCGGGGCTATCATGTGCAGGCGATTCGTCCGCCGACCGTGCCGGTTGACACGAGCCGGCTTCGTGTCACGGTAGAGGCGACGATGACAGAGGAGACGGTCAGCGGCTTTGTGGAGGCGCTCGATGCGTCGGCACGGTCGTTGGGCATCGAGCGGAGAGCGGGGTCGCATGTCGGGTAAGAAGGATGAGGGGCGCAAGCGGATCGCCGAGAACCGCAAGGCGCGGTTTGAGTATGAGTTCATCGACACCTACGAGGCGGGCATCGTGCTGGTGGGGTCGGAGGTGAAGTCGCTGCGTGCGGGGCGTGTGTCGATCACGGAGTCGTTCGCGCAGTTCGAGGGCGACCAGCTCTTCATCCGCAACATGCATGTGCATGAGTACACGCAGGCCAACCAGTTCAACCATGACCCGCGGCGGGTTCGCCGGCTGCTGATGCACCGTCGCGAGCTCGACCGGCTGCGGCGCGAGCTGCGGGAGGCGGGGCTGTCGCTCATCCCCGTGGAGCTCTACTTTGTGGGCCCCTACGCCAAGCTGGAGCTGGCGTTGGCGCGGGGCAAGAAGCTGCACGACAAGCGGGACGCGACGGCGGAGCGCGAGGTGAAGCGTGAGATGGATCGGGCCCGTCACGGACGTCGCTGAGGAGCGCAGACGGCGCTGCTGAGCGATGGCTTTCCTGGTGCCGGCGATTGCGTTGCTATCGCCTGCGGGGGTGGTTAGGTTGCGAGGGCTGGGGGCGACCTTGGCGGGTTCTTTCAAGGCTATGTGAACGACTACCTGGGGGCGTTCTGGATTCGACGAGGGTGAAGAAGTTTGTGTTGCATGTAGAGGTGCTGGTGGCCTCTTTAAAAACCAGCAAAAACAATAGCTGCCGAAGACTCTTCGTACGCTCTCGCTGCTTAAGCGACGTCGCATCAGTTCCGAGCCTATAAGGCTGACCGCGGCGTAACCCAAAGAAGGCTGGCAACCGACTCTTCTGCGCGAGGAGAGGCGGAAGTGAGATCAATCTGGCGCTGGTTCGGGAACCCGGCTCACGGGGGCCGCTCGGACAAGATCAATCCGTGAGACAAGCATGTAGACGCACAAATGGAACGCTTTCGGACGAGGGTTCAAATCCCTCCGCCTCCACTCCAGGCCACCCGGTTCTCGCAAGAGGGCCGGGTGGCGGTCGTTTTTGGGGTCAGGGTTGCTTGAAGCGGATGTTGAAGGTGCAGGTTGGGGCGGAGTCGGTGATTGTCAGGGAGCTAAGCAACCACCCGCATCATCAACCAGAGCCCGCCGCGGAGCGGCAGGTAGGTGAACCTTAGCCACTGGAGGGTGGCCCAACGCTTCATCGCGCCTGAGCCCTCGCCGGTGGCCACAGCGCGAATCCCCGCGATGCCGAGCTGGCGCTCCTGCTCGAAGCGGCGCGTGGTGTGGCGCATGAG
>CAIQPA010000216.1 GCA_903873545.1 uncultured delta proteobacterium | reverse complement strand
GGAGCGGGTCGCACCGCTCATACACGACGAGGCCTGCGTCACCTTCTCGACCGGCGCGGTGCATCGCGGCAAGGCGGCGGTGCAGCGGGCCTTCGAAGCCAACTTCGCAGCCATCGAGAACGAGGACTACCGCGTCTCCGAGCTGGTCTGGCGTGACCGAACCGCCGACCGCGCCAGCTACACCTTCCGCTTCGCCTGGACGGGCCGCATCGCCGGCCAGCCCGCCTCGGGCGCAGGGACGGGGAGCATCATATTGGTGCTGACGCCAACGGGCTGGCGGCTCCTCGCCGAGACGCTCCATCGAGCAACACCGTAGCGAGCGCGATGCGTGAGTGGTGCGCTCCTTCAGCTCGTTGGAACCGGGGACCGCATCAAGTTAAACAGCCACCGGAGAGCACCCCGCGCGAGCATCCGCAGCGAAACTCTCGAGGCCGCCTCACAACCGGGTTCGGAACGAAACGACGCGGAACTTCTTGAAGTCCTCTCGACCGAGGGGCTTACCAGCTTCCGATTCGATGAACTTGGCCATCGCTCGCCGACGTGCACCCTCATCTGGCGAGCCTTCAAGGAAATCCAGCCGAACACTCACTTCCCGAGGGAGAGGAAGGTCGGCCTGGAACGATGGATTGATGTCTTCCATCGCTTGCCCCGAAAGTAGCCACTCGCCCGTGTCGCAATCGGGCGCGCCCGACGGGTCCAGATTCTTCACTGTCACGAACCCCACAGCGCTCCACTTGCCGCCCTTGGGAAGCAGTAGAACCGCATAGATGCCATCACCATGCTGCATCATGAATCACTCCCCTCACTGCGTTCGAACACATCCGTCCAAACGGTCTTATCGACGTCTACTAAGCGTAACAAACTAGAGCGCAAAAAAGAACTTTGGCCCGCGAAGCAGCGGGACGCGTAGGCACGCTCGGCCCAAAAAAGTTCATCGCTCCGCTGCGCCCGCATCCGGACAAGCCGCAGTAGCCAACCCCGCCCGCTGCCTCACAAGCCGCCTCCGAAGCGGCGTGACCTACCGCAGCCGCTCCAGCGTCTCGTCGGGCGACAGCACCTCACGCCGCACCGACCCCAGCGACTGCTCCCAGAATGCCGACGCGCGGACCGCCACCGCCTCGCATACGCGCCTGTCGACCCGCGGATGGCCCGCCAGCAGCGCCAGCGTCTGCGCCGCAAGCCCAGGTGCCCAGCCATGCGCGGCCCGCGACGCGACCCGCGCCACCTCGTCGTCCGACACCTCGCCACCCAGCTCCACCAACAGCGCCAACATCAGGTCGTGGATCTCCGGCGAACCCGCACGGCGAGCCACCCCCGCGCACTCCACCGCAAGCGACCGCGCGCGCTCCGAGTCGCCGAGCCTCCAGGCGTGCGCAGCCTCCGTCAACAGACCCGTCGTGCGCGGCCGCAGCGCCGGCAGCGCCCGCAGCGCCTCCACGAACTCAGCCGCAGGCGCCGAGGCCTCACCTCGGCGGTAGGTGATCGACCGAAGATGGACTGCCGCCGTCGCCTCATGTGTGGCGTTGCGGCTCAACCGCGCCTCGGAGGCCACCGCCTCGAGCAGCGCCTGCGCCTCGTCGAAGCGCCCCAGCTCCTTGAGCCCATTCGCCGTCAGCAGCCACGAGGCCGTCACCTTGCCACGACTGACCGCCAGCGAGGCCGCCCGCTGCCCATGCTCCACCATCGTCTCGAACGCCAGCGCCCGAAAGGCCGCCGTCGCCCGCGTCTGCTCCACAACCACCCGCGCCTCCGCCCGACCCGATTGCGCAGCCCAGCCCTCCAGCCCCCGCAGCGCGCGGTCTGCCGTTTCAGAATCGCCGCTGAGCACCACGTTGGCGTGCGCCGTCTCCCAGACGCCAAACAGCCGCACCCGATCCGCCGCACGGACCGACTCAAGCAGCGTCAGCGCCGCGCCCGCTCGCCCTTCAAAGCCGAGCCGCACGGCATGGGCCACAGACTCCAGACAGCGACGGCCCTGCATCGTGAGCTGCGTGCGATCAACCTCGAACAGCAGCCGGTCCACGCCCGCGATCGTCGCCTCCGAGGCCACACCCGACAGCCACAGCGCGAGCAACCGAAAACAGCGCTCGCCATCGGGGCTCGGCCGCCGCCGCTCCGCTGCAAGCCCCTCCGCCAGCGCTGCCCGCGCCTCGGCGAACTGCCCATCCCGCGCGGTCCGCTCCGCCACCTCCTCCGCATCCTCCGACACCGAGTCGGCGCTGCCCGAGGCCAACGCATGGATGAGCCGCGCCGGGTCGCCCCGGTCGATGTAGGAGCGCAGCCGCTGGTGCATGTCGGCCACCTGCGCCGACGGCAGTGCTTCGAACTCGGGAGAGGATACCAGCGCATCCACCCTGCCCTCTCGCAGCCGCCGCACAGCCCCTGCTGCCTCGAGCTCCTGCCAGACCGCCTCGAGCCGCGAAGGCGGCAGGTTGGAGCACAAGTCGATCCAGCGCTGGACCGCGCGCGGCCCCGCCGCGACACACCAGCCGAGCACGTGGCGCGCCTCGACCGACAGCGCGCCGCGAACCTCGGTCCTGCTCCGCAGACGGGGCCCGTTCCGCAGCCGGTCGAGCTGGGACCGCGACACAACAACCCGCGACCCATCCCAGCGCGCGAAGTCGGACGCGAGCCAGGTCATGAGCTCTTCCCGAATCTCCTCCGTCTGCCCCCCTGTCCGCTCGTAGAGCGCTGCTGCTGCGTCCTCGCGGAGGTGCCAGATCGGGTCGGGACCCGCGAAGAGCTGCCGAAGCTCCAACTCCGTCCAGAGCGACCGCTCTCCGACCGCCGCCGCCAATGCCGCAGGCAGCGCATGCGACGAGGCGACATCGTCCCCGAACAGCACACCGCGCACCGCCCGCGCCGAAGGAGGCCGATCGGCAGGTTCCGCCGACAGCAGTTGTGCGATCACCTCTGCAACTTCCGGGGGCAGGCGGCTGCCCTCGGGCCAGGCCAGCGCCCGCACGGTCTGCTGCGCGGGCAGCCAACCTCCTGCCTGCGGCGGCATCGTCGACCAACCCGTATCGGGCGGCCCGCCCGCCGCCTCCAGCGGCATCGTCGGCCGAAGCGTTTCAGCGGGCCCGCCTGCCGCCTCCCAGGCCACAGCCGGCCACCCTGTGAGGGTCCGGTAGAGCATCACACCGACGGCAAAGAGATCGGTGCGCGCATCGGCCTGGCGGCCAACAAGCTGCTCGGGCGCAAGGTAGCCCGGCGTCCCGACCAGGCCGGTGTGGCGAACCAGCGCACCCTCGGGATCGAAGTCGGCCGCCACACCAAAGTCGAGCAGGATGGCCCGTCCCTCCGTGTCCACCAGCACATTGCCGGGCTTGAGGTCGCGATGGATGACCCGCTGGCCGTGCACACGCTCGAGCACCTCGAGGAGCGACCGCGTCGCCTCGGCAATCTGCTCCCATGTCGCCGGCCCCTCGAATCCGGGGAAGGGTCGCGCCTCCTGAAACTCCGTCACGAGGTAGGCCGCGCCGTCGCGAATGCCGTCGTCGATCAGCGGCACAACGCCCGGGAACTGCAGCAGCCGAAGCATCGAGACCTCTTGCCGCACCCACGAGAGCTGTGAATCGCCGCCCGACTCGAAGAGCTTCACGGCAACCTCCCGTTCGCTCACCAGGTCGCGCCCTCGGTAGACGGTGCCGAAGCCGCCCGAACCGATGTGCTCCTCCACCATGTAGCGACCGGCGAAGACGCTCCCGATGGAGACCGGCTGCCGCCTGCGGGCGGGCAGGCCAAAGATGCCGGCCGTCTCTGCAGAGATGGTGGCGGAGGCCCCGTTGGCGACAGAAGGTAGTGGTCTCTTCGGCATGCTCGCTTCCCTGCCTCTGAGGCTACCACCCCATCGCGCTTGCCGTCCAGCAGTGAAGCCCGTTGGCCCGCCGCGGCGTCCATCCACTACCCCCGCCTAGGCGAGCAGGCGGAGGAGCCTCCACCAGAACGCCAAAGCGACAACCCCGCGCCTCTGGCGAGCGCCCAGCAACGCTCGTCGGCTCGCCGACTCGGCCAACCGGCGCGCGTCGAAGCCCTCAACCCAGAACCGCCAAAGCGCATGGGAGAGTGGCTCCGGGCTCAACGGAGAAAGAAAGTAGCGCGTACGGGAATCGAACCCGTGTTACCGACGTGAGAGGCCGGCGTCCTTACCGCTAGACGAACGCGCCAAATTGTAAGTTCGGGGACTAGGATTCGAACCTAGATAGGCGGAATCAGAATCCGCAGTCCTGCCATTAGACGATCCCCGAAGAGACCTTTGCTCGGCAGGGGAGCAACGGGGAGCGAGCGACTACGCCAATCAGCCCTACCTGTCAAGAGCCATTGCCCTGCCTGCACGCTTTTGGCTACAGCCGCGTCCCCCGGAAGGTGCCACCAAAGGGCGTCGGCGTACCGTTGATGGTGATGTTGCCCACATACTCACCGTTGACCAGTTCATCGATGTCGAGCTCGCCGTCGGTGTTCACCACCTCGCAGCCGCCGCGCAGGTCCAGCACCGCGTCGAACGAAAGCGCATCCACAAAGCCCCGGAACAGCGAGCCGAAGGTCAGCGAGATGAAGGAGTTGCAGAACCCCTCCACATCGCTGTCGCAGATGCAGGCGCCGAGCGCGCAGCGGCAGGAGCCGTCGCCGCCGGCCACAAAATCGCCAATGCCATCGCAGTTGATGATCTCGGCCATCAGGTTCTCGAGCGTCACCGGCCCGGGACGGCCAACCACCGCGGGCAGAACCAGATACTCGAGCGCGTAGAGGATGACGCGGCCATACTCGAAGTCGATGGGGTGGCGGTCGATATCCAGCCGGTTGTAGCCGAGCACGCGGCCCGTCCACTCGCCGCGAAGCGCGCCGAAGCCTTCGTCCACAACGATGGGGATGCGGCCACAGTCCGGCCCGTCGGCAGGCGTACAGCCAAGCCGCCAGTAGAGCGCTAACCCAATCCAGTTGTCGACGCCGAAGATTTCGTAGTCTGACCCCAGCTTGCCGATACTCAGATTCGAGATGACCTCGAGCTCCGCGATGATGCCCCGAATGTCGCGGCCGATGGTCACGATATCAGACAGGAAGGGAACGCTCGCGATGAGGTCGTTGATGGCATCGCCGATCACATCACCGAGACCCGTCAGGTCGAAGAAGAAGCTGATAACGCCCGAGATGAGGCCGCCCACATAGTCTTCAACCAGGTTGAGGAGGAAATCGACGATGCCGCGGCCCGGATCTTCGAAGATGTCGAGAATCTGAACGATGAGCGCGCCCACCTCGCCCGACTCCGAGACCGCATCGCGGAAGTCGTAGTTGGTGATGACCTCGTAGTCGCCCACAGGGTCGAGCGGCAGCAGGAAGAGGTCGACGGTGATGGGCGTCTCGCGCCCTTCGCGCAGCAGCACGTTGTCCACGCAGCCGTGGGCAGCACGCTCTCCGGTGGCGCCGATGCCGGTGGCCAGGATGGTGTAGGGCGCGTCAACAGGCAGCGCCGCAAAGCGGGCCGTCCCGGCAACCGACGCGACCTCGCCCGCGTAGATCTCGCCGGCGGGGACCGCGCCGCGCGCAATCTCGCGGCAGTTTAGTTCGTCGGTGGAGTAGATGCGGAACTGGACAGGCGACACCTCATAGACGTCGCGGAAGGGGTAGTTGAGCGCCACCGTGAGGTCGCCCGAGGGCAGTTCGAGCACCGCCACTTCGAAGGAGAGCGAGTTGGCGCAGGGGCTGGTGGCACGCACGGTGATGGTGCCGGGAAGGTTGCCTGCAACGAGCCGCACATCGGCAAGGCCGGTCTCATCGGAGGTGGCGGAGCGGACGGAGAGTGAGCCGTCGGTGGAGCCGTCGAGGATCTCGAATCCGATCTCTGCGCCCTGCTCCGGCTGCCCCGTCTCGAGGGAGTACTGGTAGACGCCGAGCCGGATGGCCGAGTCGACACCCACGAAGATATCGCCCGCGACGCTCGGGATGAGCACGCAACCAAGCTCGCCGGAAGGCGGCAACTCGGCGTCTGGCGTGCCTCCGTCAGGGAGATTGGGACGCGCGCCCCAGTCCTGCTCCCCGCCCGTTGCGCCCGACGATAGGCTCGCGTCTTCGCAGCCGGCAACGAAGAGGCCAACGAAGATGCCAAGCAGGAGGGTCGCGGTTCGCCGTATCATCATGGCTCCGAGGGTGCAGCGCACTCAGACCCGCGGCTGCCCCTGTCGGGCAACGCCGTAGCGGGTTCGCTGGCAGAGGCTACCAACATGGTCGTTGGCGGGCAAGTAGCGACAGGGGTGCGGCGGCGGTCACATCATCGAGCGGAAGCGGCCGGCAGCTCCGTAGGGCGCGGGTGGCTACGAGGCGATTCCGTAGCGCGCGTACAGCCGGTCGTTGTAGCGCTCCACGGTGAACCGGGCGCGAACATCGGCGAGCGCAGCGGCGCCAACCGTGGTGACCCATGCCCGATCGGATGCCACGTTGGTCATGGCGCGGGCGAGCGCCGCGACGTCGAGCGTCGGGTAGATGAGCCCCGTCTCTCCCTCTCGAACGGCCTCGCTGATGCCGCCCTGGTCCGGCACGATGACTGGCAGCCCGCAGGCCATTGCCTCAAGGCAGACAATGCCAAAGGGTTCAAAGGGCGCGGCGTGCACGAAGACATCGCAGGAGGCAATGATGGCAGGAACGTCGGAGCGCATCCCAAGGAAGGCAACGCGGTCGCCGATACCGAGCGTCGCGGCGAGCTGTTCTAGCTCGCCCCGCTGCTCTCCATCGCCCACGATGACCAAGCCTACATGGGCGCCGGCGGCGACCGCCAGCGCTGTCGCCCGGATACTCAGATCAACCCGTTTGTTGACCCCCCGACCGAGCGTCCCGACCGTCACGAAGCGAAAGGCGCCGTCGGGGAGCGCGAAGGCTGCACGCGGCGCATCACTCGCTCGGGGCACAAATCGGTTCACATCGACGCAGTTGTGGAGGACCTCAAGGCGCCGTTCCGAGGTCCGATGGGTTGCGCGGACCCACTGCTTGAGTGCATCGCTGCAGACAATGACCTCCTGGGCAGCGAGCTGCCCCACGAAGTTCGCGACCCGCATCGGCCGACTCCTCATGTAGATGTCCCCGTGCTCAAACCCGACGCGACGGGGCACACCGGCGGCAGCGGCCGCCGGCAGCCCGAGAAGGCGGCTCCAGGTGAGGTGGGCCTCCACGAGGTCGGGCCGGAGTTCGCGAAAGCGGCGGCTCAGCTTCGCGACAACACGGTCATATCGGCGGGCCTGAAAAGCGGCGCGAAGGTCGAAGACGTCGACCTCGATGCCGAGCGCGCGGAAGTCATCGGCGATGGGGCCGTCTTCGAAGAGGCCACCTACCCGATGCCGGTAGGGGAAGCGCCGCTGCGCGTCGGCGAGGATGGTGACCAAATGGGTCTGCGCTCCGCCGAGCCTGAACTCGTCGATGAGGTGATAGATGAGCGGTTGGGGCATGAAGAACCTCCTCGTCTGGCTCCAACTAGCGGGAAGAGGTGCAGAAGGCGAGGAGGCGAGCGGTGGCCAACCTTGCTTGTCAGACGCTGCCGCAATCGCGGTTGCGGGCGTGGCATCTCTCGTCTAGAGCACGATTCGATCTTCTGGCCTAGCGGCCCACACACGGCTGAATCTCTCCCATGAACAAGCCCGCTCTTCGTCTCATCGCAGGTCTCGTCGCGCTCACCGCCGTACAGACCGCCTGTTACAACCGCTACAACATCTCCACCGATGAGCTCACCAACCTCGACTCGTCGCACATCGCCCGCTCGGTGGTCGTGAAGGACAGCAACGGCGTGGATGTCTCGGTAAGCGCCACGACGCCCATCAAGGTGCAGACGGCGACGAGCGAGTTCTCGGTGTCGCCCTTTAACTTCGCGCTCACCGAGAGCCAGCTGGTCGCACCCGACTACGATCTCCTGCTGAGCCGCGAGGATGTGACGGGAGCCGTGGTGTCGGAGTTCAACCCCACCAAGACCTGGTCGATTGCGGCCGGTGGACTGCTTGCTGCCGTTGGTGCCTTCGTGCTCATCGGCGCGAGCTCCGGCGATAGCACGGTCGGTAACTAACAGACCGCTCAGGAGGTTGCCCCGTGCGACCCTCCCTCCGCTTCCTCTCCGCCTTTGCGGCCTGCCTCTCCGTAGCTGCGTCAGCCGCTGCGGCAGATGACCAGGGGCCCCGCTACCCGCAGCGGACCGACCCGAGCGTACCAGGTGGAGCGCGGCTGGGCGACGACAATGGCGACGACGACTTCGACGGCTACCCAGCGGGGCCGGGCGAGCCGGGCGACGCCTACTTCGACACCACGGCCGAGTACCGCGCCTACACGCCCAACTGGATCGGCGCGTTTGTGGGCGGCGGGCTCATCGGCGGGCTCGTGCGGCAGGATGCGAACTTCCTCGACGCGCCCGTCAACGACCACCTCTTCGGCGCCTTCCTGCAGATGGCCTCGACCCAGCTCGTGCTAGACGGAGAGCTGGCCTACACCCAAGACAGTACGCAGGCGCGCATCGGCGGCGATGCCGTCAAGATTGACCGGCACACCATCTCCTTGGGCGGTCTCCTCCACCCCTTCTTCCTCGGCAACATCCGCGGCGGCTGGTTCGCCTTCGTCGTGCCGGGCATCTATGGCACAGCCGGTGTCTCGTGGAACTGGGCCTCCATCAGGGGCCAGGCACTCGAGGCAGATATCAGTGAAAACGGCTGGCACGTCGGCGCGGGGTTCGACATACCGATTGACTCGCCGCAAGATGGTGGCGCCTTCTGGGCAGGCCTTCAGTACCGCTACCAGCGCATCAGCGACAATCGCGACAATCTCTTGCTGCGCGACGGCCTCTTTTCAGAGCAGCAATTGCTCCTCAAACTGGCCTACCGGTACAACGGCAACATCTTCGTTGGCAAGCTGGGGCCAGATAGCCTCTAGCCTTCGATGACCCGCTAGCGGGTCTCGAAGAGCGCGCTCACCGAGCGACCGTCGTGAATGCAGCGGATGGCCGC
>CAIQPA010000215.1 GCA_903873545.1 uncultured delta proteobacterium | reverse complement strand
GGGTCTCGCACGGTGAGTCGCACCACATAGGTTCCGACGACATCGGCGTAGAAGGTGGGGTAGACCGAGGTCGTGCTGGAGAACGAGGCGAAGCTACCGGAAGGCAGGCTGTCGAAGCTCCAACTGTAGGTGAGCAGGTCGCCGTTCGGATCATAGGAAGAGCCGGCATCGAGATAGACGGTGGTCGAGGGGGCCGCGACGGAGGGGCCGCCTGCGATGGCGACGGGGGCGATGTTGAAGATGGAGGTCCGGATGGTGACGACCTGCGCGTCGGAGCCGCCGCGACCATCGGTGACGGTGAGCGAGAGCTGGTAGCTGCCTGCCGCCGAAGGCGAAAAGCTCACGCTCGCGCCGGTGCCCGAGAGCGTGGGGAGGGGGTATCCTGCCGGCGCCGTGACGGCTGTCCAACGGTAGGAGAGCGTGTCGCCATCGAGGTCGTAGGAGCCGCTTGCGTCGAGCGTTACCAGGTCGCCGACGTAGGCGTCGCGGTCTGCGCCGCCCACGGCCACGGGCGGCGTGTTGGCCGATGGGCAGCCGGTGGCAACGGGCGGGATGCCGATGTTGGAGAAGTCGTTGGGGAGAGCGTTGGGCGCGAACCAGTCGGACGAGGACCAGCTGCCGTAGACGAGTGCCGGCGCCAGGTTGCAGCGCTGCAGCGAGGCCGCTGCATCGAGCGGTGGAACCAGGGGGCCGTCGAGCGGTCCGATGGCGTCGAGGAGGTTGTCTCCCGTGTCGATGCGGCGGTCGCGGAGCGGGTCCTCGAAGACAACAAGCCTGTCGTCGCCGTTGAAGTTGGTCGCCGGCGAGTAGGCGTCACAGCGCGACGCGGGCAAGACGGCCGAGTCGGCGCCGGAGTTGCAGACGGCGAAGACATCGCCCGCAGTCAGGGTGCCTGTGAAGGAGGCTGCCGTGGTGCAAAGCAGCGAGCCGTTGGTGAAGAGGCAGACCGTGAAGTCGGCGAGGTCGACGGTGCCGGTGCCGCAGTTGTAGAGTTCGAAGGCCTTGTTGTTCGAGACGCCGTCCACATACTCCGAGAAGAGCAGGCAGGGTGCGGAGCTGACGGTGATAGTGACATCGTCGGTTGCTGCGAGGCCGCCGCCGTCGGTGACCGTGAGGCGGAAGACATAGGCGCCGGCAGCAGCCAGTGTCACCGAGCAGCCGGAGGTGGCGCAGGAGATGGTGAGGCCGGCGCCGCTGGGCTGCGAAACAATGCTCCAGCGGTAGGTGAGCGCGGTTGATTCCGGGTCGAACGAGGCCGATCCATCGAGGCGGAGCGCGGTGTTGAGCGTGACGGTCTGGTCTGCGCCGGCGACTGCGACGGGCGGGAGGTTCACAACGGGACGGGTGACCACGATGTCGAGCGTGTCGTTGGCCGTTAGCCCTCCGCTATCCGTTACCGTGAGTCCGATGCGGTAGTTGCCCGGCTCGGAGGTGCGGAAGACCGGCCGTGGCCCCTCGGTTGGCACGATGCCGAAGGTGCCGACAAGCGGTGCAGAGAGGAAGCCCCATGCGTAGAAGAGAACGCCGCCGTCGGGATCGTAGGAGGTGGAGCCATCGAGCGGGATGTCGCGGTTCACCTCGCCCGTGAGATCGGCGCCTGCGGCGGCGATCGGGGCGACATTGTTCGGGACGCAGGCGCCCGCGATGCAGCTCTCGCCTGCCACGCAGAGCGTTTCGGTGGAGAGGTCGAGGCAACTGTCGGCGTCGAACTGGCCGCAGACAACGACCCGGTCTCCGCTGCAGTCGAGGTTGCCGGAGGCGAGACACTCGTCGGTGCAGGTCGAGCTGCAGAAACCGGTGCTGCAGCTGGTGCCCGTCGGACAGGGCTCGGTGGGCGAGAACTCGAGGCAGCTGTCGCCGTCGAAGTTTCCGCAGAGTCGAACGCCGCCTCCGTCGCACTCGCCGAGCCCGCCGGTGGCGCATTCGTCGGTACAGGCTTCGACGCAGGCGCCGGCCTCGCAGCGTGCGCCGGCGGCGCAGACGGGGTCGGCCGTCCAGGCCGCACAGCCTTCGGCGTCCGCCACGCAGCGCTCCACGACCTCGGCACCGGCGCACCGGGTCTGACCGGCCTCACAGGCAGCCGTACAACCCGTGTCGCTCGTGTCACCGGAGCCGGAATCGGCTGTGTCAGAGACACCCGTGTCATCGGCATCGGCACCCGATCCTGCATCGGCGTCCGTTGCGCCGCTGCCGTCTTCCGCAGCATCGCCGGCAGCGTCGCTCACCGCGGTATCGGCCACGGAGCCTGTGTCGTTCCCACCGCCAGAGCCGCCTCGACCGCCGCGCGCTGGGGCCTCGGAACAGGCAGCGACCGCGGTGAGGCAGGCAACGAGCAGCGACAACGAGCAAAGGCGTGAGAACATGGTTCCTCGGAGGGCGCGCAAACCGGCTGCGCGCCTGCCCGCCTTCTTGTGACTGCGAGGCGGCGGGTCAAGCCTGCGAAGGCAGTCTGCCCTACCCTCCGCCTGCCATTTCAAAGAGTCGGCCAAGCTCACCGATCGCACCGATAACACCGAACTGTGCACGCCCCGCCTGGTAGCGCTGCGAGACGAGCGCCTGGCGCGCCAGGCTGTCTTGAAGCTGTGCATCGAGAAGCTCCATCAGCGGTGCTGCGCCCGCCGCATAACGCCCCTCCGCCTGAACCAGGTTGGCCGCGGCCAGCTTGGCCGTCTGCTCGGCGATGGTGAGCGAGACGCGAGCCTGCTCTGCATCGATGACCGCCGTCGTGGCCTCCGTCGCGACCGCCTGACGAACCTGCTCCAGCGCCGCGCCAGCCGCCGATCGCTGCGCCATGGCAGCCCGCTCGGCAGCCCCGACCGAAGGGTCGATGAGCGGCAGCGAGAAGATGAGCGCCGCGTTGGCGCCCGCAGAGGTCTGCGAAGAGGGCGTATCGGTCGCCTGCCAGGAGGGGCCCACCGAGCCGCTCAGAAGCAGCGACGGGCGGTGATT
>CAIQPA010000214.1 GCA_903873545.1 uncultured delta proteobacterium | reverse complement strand
GGAGCTCTTCCACCAGCTTGTCTTCGGCCCCGTCGCGCCCCCTCGAATTTGCATAGGCTGCGTAGGTGCGGGCGCATGAGCCGCCGATGGCCTGCGCCGCTGCCCGGCTCCGCGGCATCTTGCCGCCGCAGGAGGGACGCACGAGCGGGCAGCCTTGATGCGCACCGGCCGCTACCTTCAGCGCCTCGGCCCGCTTCACATCGCGCTCTGCCTGCAGCCGCTGCTCTTCGAACGACTCCTGCTTCGCCAGCGCAATGCCGCCTCGCGAACCGGCCGAGACCTTCCCCGGCTTCGCCTCGCCCGAGCCTTCGGCGGCCTCAGTGGCGCCAAAGGCGGCCGCTACGGCACGCGCCTTCGCGCTGTCGGCGCGCCGCCGTTTGTCCATCAGATCGGCCTCATCGTTCCGAATGCGCTGGTCCACATCGAGAGAAAATCGAATGACGCTCTCCTCATGCGCCCGCTGCTGAATGGGGCCGTCGAAGAAGGCCAGCTCCATGGGCTGGCTCGTCGCAAGCGCCGCCACAAAGATGAGCGCAACGCGCGAGATGTAGGTGCCGTAGTTCGCCTTGATGGAGGCCTTGGGCATCGTCATGATGCGAATCTCGAAGACCACCGTCGCCGTCGTAAATATCGTCGCCATGAAGAGGCAGAAGGGGGTCCAGAGCGACAGCTTCACGCCCGACTGCACCATCGTGTTGATGAGCAGGAACCAGGCGAGCCAGTCGAAGAGCGAGATGACAACGAGCAAGAGGCCGGCGCGGCCGAGCTCGATTTCAACATTCTGGTCGGTCGCGTCGCCGTGGATGTTGAGTCCGAAGAACTCCGCCAACTTGTAGAGCCGGCGCGTGGGGCGGTAACGACCCTTGCGGAATGGGGGCTCAACGGGGACCCGAAACCCTGTCTCTTCGCTGCTCATGCGTTACTCACCACCCGAGTCTCTCGGGTCGAACTGGTCCATGGAAATCAATGTGAGCGGCTCTTCTTCGAGCACCTCTCCTGTCGCCGCAAAGACGAGCGCGGCACGGACGCCCCACGGTGTCCACTCACGCAGCACAGCGGTCTGCGCCGCTGCATCCTGCTCAAAGCGGAGGCCGCTACCAGGCGTCGTGAAGCGGCCGCGGCCGTCGAGGAGCGCATCCCCGGAAGGCCGAAAGCCGCTGCTGCTCACAAGCCCGACCGCCACCTTGCAGTCCGGCGCGACTTGGCCCAGCAGCGCTACCAGGTAGCCGTCGCCCACATAGTGGCGCGCCGCAGCGAGCGGCCCCATCGCCTCAACGACCTCACGGGCCACCAGCGGCTCATCGGCAGAAAGCCCCATCGCAGCACCCGCAGCGCCGCGCGCCAGCAGGTCGGTCGCCACGCGGTCCACCATCGAGACCAGCACCAACACCCGCGCGAAGGGCAACGCCTTCCGCGGAGCGCTGGAGACCTTGCGCGCCGTCAGTCGGCCCAACCAGCCCGTGCCGCCAGCCGACGGAAGCGGCCTCCGCATCCCCGCCAGCGCGGAGAGCCCGTCGTCGAGCTCCGCTGCTACCGACCGGACCCGGCCGCCATCGCCACCGCCGGCATGCGAGAGTTCGCGCGGCGGCACGACCAACACCAACACCTCGTGCTGCGGCACCCGCTTCGGGTCGCGCTTCCGAGACAGCGGCGCAGGAAACTCCCACCCTCGAACCTGCTCGACCGTCACCGCCGCGGGACCCTTCGGCCGGCGACTACCGCGGCGACGAACGCCGAGCGAAAAGGTGAGCTGCGAGCCGTCAGGCGCATCGTCGCGGAGCTCGCCCATGAAGCGGCGCGTCGCTTCGCCGAAGGTCGCCGCGGCAGCCTCGTTCTCCGCCCGCAGGTCCAACTCCACCTCGTCGGTCGGGAAGAGAGAACAGGCCCGCGCCACGCTGCCCAGCAGCGCCGTGCGACCGGAGCCAGCAGGACCGGCGAGCAGCCAGCGCTGCGCCTCCGCATAGACCATCGGAGCCTCGGTCTCAGGCTCCGCCTCGACCTCCGCCTCCTCTTCAGGCTCCAGACGGGACTCCTCCAGAACCTCGTCCGCCTCTGTGGCCGCCGCCGCTTGGTCTCGCTCGTCCACCAACGCTCCCATCTTCCTTCGGGCTCCGCACAACCGCAGCGCAGCCTCAGCCGCGCGCGGCGGCGGAACATAGCCGAGACGCGTCGATGCGGCCACCCCCGAGAGTCAGGACAGACCGGCAGCTATTCCGGCGTCAGCACAATCGATGCCGAATTCACACAGTAGCGCTCGCCCGTCTCGGTCGGGCCGTCCTCGAAGACATGGCCGAGGTGGGCGTCGCAGCTGCCGCAGACAATCTCCACGCGGCGCATGCCGTGCGAACTGTCGACGCGGCGCTCCACCGGCTGGCTCTCCACCTCGCGGTCGAAGCTCGGCCAGCCGCAGTGGCTCTCGAACTTCATCTCGGCGCGGAAGAGCAACTCGCCGCAACAACGGCAGCGATATGCGCCCGGCGCCTTCGTGTCCCAATACTCGCCGGTGTAGGCCCGCTCGGTGCCGCCCTGACGGGTGACTGCATACTGCTCAGGCGTCAACATCGCCCGCCACTCCGCCTCGCTCTTGGTTACCTTCATCGCACCCTCGCACTACCCCGCGGCAACGGCCTCGGTGGGCTCCAAGATGCGACTTTGGCGCCCGATGCGCAACCCAGCGTCAAAGCGCTCTTGAGAAAATCACGACGATCGACCTTCGAATCCTTCATCGGCTCACCTTGTCTGCGGAGGGTTTCGATCACCCGTCGGGCTCCGCGCTCCCAAACAGGCGTGCAAATCTGCACAAATGCCGTGTGACTTCACACTTCGCCTTTCGCCGTCTGCTGGAACTCAGCCGACAGCAGCCGGAGCTCCAGCCCCCGACGAACCACGCTTACCTCCACGGGGCCAAACCCCGCGCGGCGTAGCTCTTGGGCCAGTTCCTGCTGCAACCACTCGAGCGAGAGCCCTAGGTTGGCCGAGATCGTGAGCGCGCAGAGCGTCCCGGCTCTGCGGGTCGCCAGCAGTTTCACGCTCTCCACGAGCGCCTCCAACTGGGCGCGGCTGCTCTCTGATGCAATCATGCCGGACTGCGTTTCAAGAGTCGTGCCGAAGTCGCGCTATCAACGGTCTTTCTTCTCGCTACGCTCTGCCCTCGGACACTCAGCCGAACGAGGCCAAGCGGAGGCTTCGGCACGAAGGTTGCATACAGCACCCCGTCTTTCAGCTTTGCACCCTGCCGGGCGCGTCGATCCACCGAACATTGAACGGGAGAACGAACATGGCAAAGAAAGGGAAAATCGTTGTCTGCGACGACGAGGAGCTCATCCGCTGGTCGCTCACCGAACACCTCCGCTCCGAAGGCTACGAAGTCTTCGAAGCCGACAACGGCGTCACCTGCGTCGAGTTGGTCTACCGCGTGAATCCTGCGATCCTCCTCCTCGACCTCCGCATGCCCGAGCTCGACGGGCTCGGCGTGCTGCGCGCACTCCGTGAGGGCGGCTCGGAGCTACCCGTTATCGTCCTCACTGCGCTGGGCAGCATCGAGCCCGCCATCGAGGCCACCCGCCTCGGCGCCTCGGCCTACCTCTCCAAGCCCTTCCATCTCGACCGCGTCTCCGAGGCCGTCGGCCGCGTGCTCGCGACCGAGGCCAGCAAGCGTCAGGTCCGGCAGAACCAGGGCCGCATCGCCCACGCCTACTCCGGCATCGTCGGCTCCTCGCGCGCCATGCTCTCGCTCTTCGACACCCTCGAGCGGCTCGAGCGCATCGATGCCCCCACCGTCCTCATCACCGGCGAGTCGGGAACCGGCAAAGACCTTGTTGCCCGCGCCATCCACGCCCGCGGCTCGCGCCGCGAAAAGCCCTTCGTCGAAGTCGACTGCGCCGCCATCCCCGAAACCCTCGTCGAGAGCACCCTCTTTGGCCACGAACGGGGCGCCTTCACCGACGCAAAGGTGCAGAAGGCCGGCCTCTTCGAGACGGCCAACGGCGGCGTCGTCTTCCTCGACGAAATCGGCGAGCTCCCGCTCAGCATGCAGGCCAAGCTCCTCCGTGCCCTCGAGAACCGTAAGTTCAAGCGCGTAGGCGGCAACGTCGACATCAAGTTCGACGCCGGCATCATCGCCGCCACCAACCGCAACCTCCTCTCGGAGGTCGCTGCCGGCCGCTTCCGCGAAGACCTCTACTACCGCCTCGCCGTCGTGCAGCTCGAGGTCCCCTCGCTCCGCTCTCGTCGCGACGACATCCCCCTCCTGAGCCACCACTTCCTCGACCAGTTCGCAACCCAGCACGGCCACCATGCCCCGCAGCTCACCGAAGAGGCCATGACCCGCTTCATCGACTACGCGTGGCCCGGCAACATCCGTGAGCTCCGCAACGCCACCGAGCGCCTCTCGATCTTCCACGCGGGCCAGGTAGTGCGCGCCGAAGATCTCCCGGCCACCATCCGCTTCGCCCGGCCCGCTACCGACGAACTCGGCACCTTCTTCCTCCCTCCCGGTGGATGCGTCATCACCCAGGTCGAACGGAGCCTCGTCCGTCAGGCCATCGAGCGTACCCATGGCAACCAGACCGGCGCCGCCGCCCTGCTCGGACTTAGCCGCTTCGCCCTGCGAAACCGGATGAAGAAGTACGGCATCCCCTTCGACGCCTAACGCGACCCCGCCGGCGTCGACAGGGGCCGCAAGACCAGTTGAAAGGTCGCGCCGCGCAGCGGCCCGCTATCGAGCACCAGCAGCCGCGCTCCCATCGCCTGCGCGAGCAGCATGCTGTTGGCAAGGCCGAGCCCGGTGCCATGCGTCCGCGTCGTAAAGAAGGGTTCGAACAGCCGCTCCTTCGCCTCCGGCGAGAGCCCGGTGCCGCTGTCCGAGACCGTCACGGAATCACCCGCCACATCAATCCAGACCTCGCCGCCCTCCCCCGCCGCCTGGCAGCCGTTGATGACCAGGTTCAGCAGAATCTGACGCACCATCTCCGTGTCGCCGAGCCCCTCGCCATCACCAGAATGGCCGATCCGAATGCCGCCAAAACGGATGGTCGCATTCTCCACCACCGACGCCACCACCTCATGCAGCGCAACGGGCTCTCTGCGCGGGTCCTTTGGCCGCACGAAGGCGAGCAGGTCCGATACCAACGCATCAAGTCCGTGCACCTGCGTCATCACCTTCTTCATCACTTCGGCTCGCCGATCACCCGGCTCGAAGCCCCGCGACAGCACCTGAAGCGCGCCGCTGATTCCAGCCAGCGGGTTGCGCAGTTCATGCGCCACCGTGGCCGCCAGCGTGCCGAGCTGCGCAAGGTTCTCCTGCTTGCGCAGACGAGCCTCCGCCAGGATGGCGTCGGTCTGATCCTCCACCTGCACCAGCACGTCGGCGCGCGGATGGTCGAGCGGAACCACCGTGATGGCCAGATGCAGCGGTCGCCCACCCATGACCACATCCACCCGCGGCAGCGTCACCGAGCGCCGGAGCCGCCGCGCATGGGCAAGGTGATAGACCAGGTTCGAGGCCTCAATCAGCGCCGGCGGCAGCGAGTCCGCCAGCGGCCTGCCGATGAGCGTCCGTGCCTCCGCAAGCCGCTCCATCGCCGGCGTCGAGGCTGTCACGATATCGCGACTGTCCAAGAGAATCGCTGGCGCCTGAATGTTCGACACGATCAGCGTCTCGAGCTGCGACATCAGCTTCTCCCGCTGCTCGTCGTAGTAGGTACCCGTGATGACGCCGAGGTCGAGCTCGGTCACCTTGCACAGCGCAATCAGGGTCTCCGTCGGGTTTGTCGCCTCGCGCATGATGATGCGCGAAAGTTCTTCACGCACCACCGACATCGCAGAAAACATGGCGCCAGGCGGAAGGTTGATCTCCATATGGCGATGGCCGATCCGGCTCCGACGCTCCCAATATCCCGCATCCCATGGACCGTTCAACAGCTCCATCATCCAGACGCGAAGGGTCGACATCAGCCGACTCACCCGCCCCGGATCGCCCAGCACCGCGCTCGTCACAGGGATCGAGAGCGCACGCGCGTAGAAGACCGCGCAGATGTTATCGAGCTCAGGCTCCACCAGCGGCCACAGCGCCCGCAGATGCGCGTGATCTGCCTCCCCGAACCCGATGTAGGCCACCATGTCCGAAGGCTTCATCTGGTTCATCGGGGCCATGGCGTCTCCTGTGCAACCTGCATGACCGAGCCGGCCACACCGCGACACGCTACGCCATCCCGCACCTGTGCGATAGCAAGCCACGGGGCCTCACACCGCTTGCGACACCGCACACCTCCCTGTACCGATTCCACGCGGTCTCCGCCCTCGCTCTCGCTCCAGAACCGACCATGAAACAGCTCGACTGGAATCTCTGGCCACCCTCCTCCGCGCCGCTCGGCGACCACGATGTGGCACCGCGCTCCACCCACCTCGCAGGCCACCGTATCGCTCTGCTCGTCTGCGGCGG